>JAIROC010000356.1 GCA_031257735.1 Bacteroidales bacterium
CATATCGCTACGTCCGGTAGATATCGACGCAATGGTGGCGGCAAACCGCGATATGATGGAAATCATTGAGCGCACAACGGTCAAGAAAATATTGGATGTTTACACAAGGTACAAAAACAGGCTCGACTGCTTCCATGTAGCGTTTTCGGGTGGAAAAGACAGTTGCGTGCTGCTCGACCTTGTAAAGACACTGCCTGCGGGCAGCTTTGTGGTAGTGTTCGGGGATACGGGAATGGAGTTTTCCGATACTTACGACGTCATCAATAAGACTAAGCAGCAGTGCGATGAAGACGGAATACCGTTTTACATTGCCAAGTCGCATCTCGACTCAAAAGAATCGTGGGAGTTGTTCGGTCCGCCGTTTTATTCTACCCGACCGGAGCAACCCGGCGCAACATGTCGACAGAAAGGAAGATTCTGATAAACAGGCCGAAAAAACCGTTATTTTTGCGCCCTGAAACGAAAATCCGGATGCCAGAGTAATCCTGTCCGAAGCGTTGAGCGAAGTTTTTGGAGAAAAACGTCAATCACGAAGATATGGACATTGACGAAACTATATATAAATCAAAGCAATACTCTTAAACTATATCCTCTTTAAAAGCAATACATTTCTCTATTAAACTATTTGAATCCAGATTGTTAAAAATGTTTCCATCTTCTATCAAAGATAATATCCGTTTCCTTTCAAATAATAATATGGCTTCACCAAATTCGTGGTGTTCATAAAATACGGAATCGTTGTAATTAATCAGAGAGTAGGGAATAAACAATGAATGTGTGATTTTGGATAAATATAACTTTAAGAAGTTGTTATAACGCCTCGTTTCATTCAGTTTCTTGTTCCATTCTTTGCCACAAGCACACTGAGCGAAAACGGAAATAAAATTACCAATATTATCTTCCATTGGTAACCAGGCAACAATATCTAATCCTAAATCTTGTGTTCCTTTGGAAGATACTGATCCCAAATATTTTTCATCTACTGTTAAATTCATACAATCGGCTAATTTTCTAACTTTTTCACAAGCCGACCCTGTAAATTCGGAATTTTTGCCAAAATTCTTTACCTCTGCAAATTTAGGCAAATAACTTTCTAATGCTTTTTTTGAAATAATCTCAAATTCTGTTGTGATAACAGACTGATAATCTTTAAACAAATTAAGATTTGAAGCAAGTAATAAAAATATATATATTTTTTGTTTTGCATACAAAGTGTCTATAAATGACAAACTTTCATCGAAACAAGCAAAAGGATAATCATTGCTAAAAGATTGACTTCTTTGCTTCAAAAGATTAAATACTTCTCTTACAAAAATTTCATCCTTATCATTCTGCTCTGCCTGGTTTTCTATGTCCGTATTTCGCTTAATCATTCCTTCATCTTTCAACCTGTCCAACATTTCAGACACGGTTATAACCGTGTCCTTGTTGAATAATGAAACCAGTTCGAAATAATCCGCATAAAGATACAATTTAGAGTCGCGCGGATAGTTCTCTGAAAGCCGAAGAACAAACGAATCAAAGAATGTATCTAAATTATTCATCATCGTTTGAATTTATTAATTTTACAGCATTTTTTATTTTATCCGACAACAACTTAATACTCTTCAAGTCATCATCCAAATCAATGTAAAAATTTTTGACTTTTATTACCAAATTATCTGCTTTTTCAAGATTTTGACAAGCGCTGATAATACAATTTTTAAAAACCGTATCAAGTTCACCTGTAAGTTCTTTGGCTCGTTCCAATGTATATCCTTTATTGTCAAACGCGTCTAATGCCGCTACATTTCCTAAAATAGCATTTAAGTCATTCAAATTGGAACTGTTGCCTATTAAACGAGTTTTATTTTGGTCATTTTTTTCAAATAGCCAATGTGTCCATTTACTCAAATTTTCATCGGATAAGTTTTGAGTAGGACAACTTGCCTCAAAATCAACGCCTAAAAAGTTTCTTATATAGGTATGATTTAAACTATCTACTATATAATTGAAATAAAAAGACTTGTCGTTTAAATCTCTAATGCTGTAAAAGTTTTTTTCTTCTTCAATCACTCTATAAACTTCAAATCCGACCAAAACTTGTCTTACATAGTCCATGCGACTACCTATCATTTTTGCAATTTCCTTTGAGGCTTGAATAATATTTTTATCCGGAAATAAAGTTTCTTTTAATCCATATAAATACCGCGCTTTTTCTAACAGTCTCCACTCTTTTATCCCTGTTATGTGTTTAAATCCTAAATATTTGTGTATTTTTTGTTCGTTATTAAAAATCAAACATGGAATTTCAATTGGTCTTTCTGTTGTTTCTTTGATAACCTGTTGCACTTTTGACTTTTGTACGGTTGCAAGTTCGGGATTGTTCAGAAGTTTTACGGCAGAAAGTCGCCTGTTTCCTTCTACTACACGATATTTATTGTCGATTGTATCCAAAACAACCAATAATTGTTCGCCCGGAAAATATCCGTTTTGCCCGATTGCAAGCATTAATTCAATCAATGAGGCATCAAGCAACATATATTCTATGAGTTGTTGCTCGGTAGGGTTGCTTTCGCGTATGGATTTAGGAATACGCGGATTACGCTCGTCTAATTTTAGTTGAGCAATGTTGATTATTTGATTATTTGTATCCATCTTTATAAAACTGTTTTATTTCAAATAATTAATTCTTCTTTTTAAAATCCAAATTTTTTTCTGTGAATTGAGATATTTTCTAAAGCAGGAAATAAACTTTCAGAAAATGGTAAAAGAATTTGTTTTCCTGCAAATTGCGAGAAATTAAACGCCGATTTTTGATTTTCAACAAAATTTCTACTAATCAAAATCGTATAATCGTCTGAAATGGAAATCAAACCTCTGTCAAATGCACGGTGCAGATTTGGACAAAGGGCAATTCCATTTGACAAAGTATCATCGTAACTTTCCGAAAACGGTACGATATGGCAAGCATCAACCATCGAAACATTGGCGACGGCGGAAATCCGCAAACCCGAAATGGCGCAAGTGTGATTGTAAATCTTTGGAACTTCCCGCTTGAAAAGCCCGCCACGAATAAAAATCTCCTCCTGAAAAGCATTTTCGTCAACCTGATTTTTCAATTCAATGATTTTATTCTTGTAAGTTTCGGAATTGTCGTGCAGAAGTTTTTCTGTCGGCAAATCATCATCGCCGCCTGTACCAAAATTGGATTTTGTATCAGGAAAATATTTATCCAACAACGCAATTTCGAGAATATTACGATATTCAGGACTCAAGAGCAACTTTGCCAATTCATTGTCTATCAAAGCATATTTTACTGCTATTGTCAGGTTGCCAAAACTACGCATTGAACTTTTGGACTCAATCCATTTTTCACAACCTGCATTTGCAACAAGTCTCCAAAATGGTTCTGAATATAAATGATAAAACGGCAATGCAAATATCGGAAAATGGTTTGTTACAACAAGTTTTGTCCAGTTTGATTTGAACGAAGCAACCAATTCGGGCAACACAAAAATCTGACTGTCGGTAAAAATTCCTTTCTCAAACAATCGCATCATACTCAACAGCAAAATTGGCTTATGGGGAGCGCCGCCGTTTTTCATATCCCGCTTTAAGTGTGTGAAACAGTGAATATAATATGAAAGGTTTTTATCCATAAATTACAAATAAGCAAACGATTGAGGTGCAAAATTGATTCCAAAATCCCTTAACAAACGAGGATTGGAATAAAGAGTAATCATTCCAACTTGAATGGCAAAAGCCATTTCTTTGTTTGCAAAATATTCATCGTAAAAATCTTTGGTAATACCCGAATATTTTTTGGTTCTTTGCCATAAAGTTTCCGTATCTTCGCAAATAATGTCGGCTATTGTAAATTCGCCAATTACTCTTTGAACAGGCGACGACGCATAGACAACAACTTTATCTACATCTTTCTTGAAAATGCTTTTGCGAAATTCGTATTTTTTAGTTCCTTCAAATATTTTATTTGCGAACTCAGGCTTTATTGATAATAATACATTCATTGCCGTGAGTATTTAATAATTTTGTTAAAATCTTCTCTTGATATTTTACGAAAACCACGAGGCATATCTTTTATATCCGGAATAATCCTGTTTTCATTCAACCATTTCAAGTTTGGTCTTTTCAGAAAAGAATATGAATACAAAAAATTGACAATAAACGGTCTTCTGATTAAATGCGTCGGTTTATTATCTGGATTATAATTCCATTGCTTTTTTAATTCTTCGTCAGAAAACACACTGCGTTTTCGGCATAATGTAATAAACGTGGCTTCGTCAGGTATGTTTGAAACGACTGATTCAACAACGCCAACAGTTGTTGCTACTCCTGTATGTATCGCATTTCCAGGTATCCCTGTTCTGTAAAAAACAATTAAATCGCCACTTTTCAAATCTTTTTCCAAAGAGCGAGAAATATACACTTTGCTCAAAGCATTTCTGTGTGGCTCATTTTCAACAAAATCTTTTGGCGATTCTGTACGCAAAATAGAATCAGGGAACAGTTCTGTATGATATTCAGGATAAATAGGAACAATGTAAACGTCGCTTTCTCTTGATAAATAAGGAAAAGTAATTTTGGGATTTTCACGATTGATTTCAATTTTATCTCTTGAAAATTCTTTAACATAAACATTTTCTGTTCCGTTCGTTGTTGTTTTTGTTCCGTGATATTTAAATCCCCAATCTTCGAGTAAAGCGATAAGCCGTTTTTGGTCAGGGCGTTTATCAAAGATTGTTACATAAATTTCATCAACTCTTTGTTTGAAAGCATTGTCAAAGATAATTTTCAAAAACCGTTCACCGATTTTGTAACCGTTGTTTGTTACTTTAAATGTTCCAATTTTGAGACGTTTTCTTTTTGAAAAGACAGGCGAAATATCAGAGTAATTTTCGCTTTCATCTTCTATTTTCAGAAACAGAAAGGCAGATAATTGATTGTCTTGAAAACACACATAAGAAATTTCATCCGATTTTTTATTAAACCATTCATCAAAACCTGCATAATCTTCTCTGAAACTGTCAAAAAACAAATCTTTTAAGTCAATTTCACCGAAATACAGTTTTTTAACGGCTAAAACTTTGTAATCTACCAAACTTGGATTTTCGGCAATGACCTTTTCGAGAAAAGCATCAATCGTAAAAACCTTTTCGGAAACTCCTAAAAGTTGTGCTTTTGTATGAATCTTTTTATCTTCTGAAATGAGAATATCAACCCTTCCGTAATAAATCTCATTCAGAATTTTAGAATCAATAATGTCATTATCATTAACATCTATTTGCTTACTGACTTCAACTATTTTACCTTCAAATGGCGCTTGTGTTTTGAGTTCGTTGTAGTTCTCAATTTTAATATTCATCGTTTTAACCGTGTCAGAATCTTTGTGCTTGTTGATTTCTGCCACAGTCAAAGGGTGAATACATTTTTCAATTTTGAGTTTATCCAACCACTTAAACAAATAGCCAATATCTC
>JAIROC010000397.1 GCA_031257735.1 Bacteroidales bacterium
AAAAAAGATACGGTTAGTATGAAATTGCCAATTATGCTTAAGATTTATGCAAGAGATACATTGAGAAATATTCCGGGCGTAGAATTATTGAAAGATACTGTTATCATTTTCTATCAAAAGAAGAAAGTAATTCTTGATATTTCCAAATATAATATCAGTTTACCTCCCGATGGATTATATTGTGGACTGGCGTCATTTTCTACTACATGGTATATTGAACAGGGTTATTTATCTGCCGATAATCTGTCTTATACGGTAAAAGGTCTTATGGGTTATACATTTTATACTCCCATGGTGGTCGGAATAAATAATAAGAAGAGGATTTACAAAAACTATGTCTTGGGCGAATATGCCAAAGAATGGAAAGACGTTACGGAAATGTTTCAGGCATCTTTATTTATCAGGTTGCATATTCGGAAATAATCTATGACACAAAGGCAGTCTTCTGATTTTCCCAAAATAGTTTATTGACGATTTATCACTCCGTTGGTAAGAAAAATAAATTCAGAGACAGAAAGTTGTTCTGGACGTTTTTCAAAGATAGAATTATGTGTAAAACCGTCCACAAAAGACAATGATTTTAATGAATTGCGTAATATTTTTCGTCGTTGATTAAAAGCCGTTTTGACGAGACGTTTAAATGTATTTTCATTGCATCCTAAATGGATAACCTTGTTTCTCGTCAAACGGATAACCGCCGATTTGACATTAGGTGGCGGATTAAATACATGCGCATCTACCGAAAAAAGATATTCAATCGTATAAAATGCCTGCAATAAAACACTCAATATGCCATAGTCTTTGTTTCCCGGCGGCGAAGCAATCCGAAGGGCTACTTCTTTCTGAAACATCCCTACTATTTCGGAAATACTATCTTTGTATTCCAACGCTTTAAACAGTATTTGACTTGATATATTGTAAGGAAAATTACCAATAAGAGCAAACTTATCCTGAAAAATATCGGAAAGATCTAATGACAGAAAATTTTCTTCAATAATCTTTTCATCTAAAGTCGGATAATGTTTACGAAGATATGCCGCTAATTCAGTGTCAATTTCTACTACAACCAAATCGATATTTGGTCTTTGTAAAAGAAATTGCGTGAGCATACCCATACCTGGACCTATCTCCAATACAGCCTGTACATCGTCGGACAAATGATTTACAATATTCTGAGCAATATGATAATCTGTTAAAAAATGTTGTCCAAGTTTTTTCTTTGCTTTTACTGCATCCATAATTTAAACCTATATTCAATCCAACAATTATCCTACACTTCCCTCAATACTTATGGAAAGCAATTTTTGAGCTTCTATTGCAAACTCCATAGGTAATCGTTCAAGAACATCTTTAGCATAGCCATTTACAATTAAACCAATAGCCTTTTCGGTACTGATGCCGCGTTGTTGACAATAAAATAATTGTTCTTCGGATATTTTTGAAGTAGAAGCCTCATGTTCCAAAATAGCAGATTTGTTTTTACAGTCAATAAATGGAAATGTATGCGCTCCACACTGATCTCCCAAAAGCAAAGAATCACATTGAGAATAATTACGGGCATTGGTTGCAGCAGGAATTATTTTCACTAAACCACGATAACTGTTTTGACTGTTTCCTGCCGATATACCTTTGGAAATAATAGTACTTTTTGTATTCTTACCTATATGTATCATTTTTGTTCCTGTGTCAGCCTGTTGAAAATTATTGGTTACAGCTACGGAATAAAATTCGCCTGTAGAATTATTTCCTTTAAGAATACAACTTGGATATTTCCACGTAATAGCAGAACCTGTTTCTACTTGTGTCCATGAGATTTTAGCATTATCACCTTGGCAAAGTCCCCGTTTTGTTACCAGATTGTAAATGCCACCTTTCCCGTTTTTATCTCCGGGATACCAATTTTGTACGGTAGAATATCTTACTTCTGCATTTTCCATGGCAAAGATTTCCACTACTGCTGCGTGTAATTGATTTTCATCTCTCTGTGGAGCGGTACATCCTTCCATATAACTTACGTATGAATTTTCTTCGGCAATGATGAGTGTTCGTTCAAATTGTCCCGTATTAGAGGCATTGATACGAAAATAAGTGGATAAATCCATAGGACACCGTACTCCCTTAGGAATATAACAGAATGAACCATCACTGAATACCATAGAATTAAGCGTTGCAAAAAAATTATCTCCTATTGGGACTACTTTCCCTAAATATTGTCGTACCAAGTCAGGATATTTTTGAATTGCTTCTCCCAGAGAACAAAAAATGATACCTTGTTTTTCCAGCTCATCTCTAAATGTTGTTTTTACGGAAGTAGAATCCAAAACAGCATCAACGGCAACTCCTGAAATATGTTTTTGTTCGTTCAAGGATATTCCCAGCTTATTGAACATGTCTACAAGTTCAGGATCTACATCATCCATTGTTTTGTTTGCATTTTTTACTTTTGGAATGGCAAAATAAATGATATTTTGATAGTCTATTTTGGGATATTTCAAGTGCGCCCATGTTGGTTCTTTCATGGTTTTCCATTTATCGTAAGCTTTTAATCGAAAATCCAACAACCATTGAGGTTCTTTTTTCCATGCTGATATTTTCCGTATAATATCTTCGTTTAATCCTTTGGGAAAATATTCCGTATCAATATCGGCAACAAATCCGTATTCATAGTCACGGTTTGTTATTCCTTCGATAAATTTATTTTCTTTTGCCATTTTTGCGGTAATGAATTAAATGTATTTATCTCCTTTTTGCGTTTGAACATCATTTACAAACTGTCGGATTTGTTGTTCATCCTCTTTCTTGCAAATCAATAGGGTATTATCGCTTTCGGATATGATATAATCCTGTAATCCCTGTACGACAACAACTTTTCCTTTAGGCGTATTAATGATGCAATCATTGGTATCGTATGTAAAAACATCTTTATGGGCAAGGATTGCATTGTTATTTTCGTCTCGTTTTAGCTGTTCAAATAAGGAACCCCACGTCCCTAAATCCGACCAGCCAAAATCAGAAGAAAGAACATGTACATTTATCGCTTTTTCCATAATGCCATAATCTATGGATATTGAACGACATTGTTCATATATAAAATGTATGGCTTCTTTTTCCGAAGGAGTATTTATTTTATCAGCATGTTGTTTAAACAGTTCTGCTACATCGGGTAAGTACAAATCAAATGCCTTGTTTATCACATTCAGTTTCCATACAAAAATACCTGCGTTCCAAAGGAAATCACCACTCTCCAAAAATTGTTTTGCCAAATCCAATTCCGGTTTTTCGGTAAAGATTTTTACTTTAGAAATACGTGGTTCAGGAGCATATTTATTATTTTCATCGAATTGAATATAACCATATCCCGTATCGGGTCGTGTAGGTTTAATTCCCAAAGTCAGTAACCATGGATTATTTTCTACACAGAAAATAGCCGCCTGAACATGATCAATAAAAGAATTTTCATCCAAAATAATGTGGTCGGAAGGGGCTACGATAATATTTGCATCTGGATTACGCTGTTTGATTTTGCAATTGGCATAAGCAATACAGGGAGCTGTATTTCTGCGCATGGGTTCTAATATAATTTGTTCGTCAGAAATATGCGGAATTTGTTCTTTTACCAAATCATAATATATTTCATTGGTAACTATGTAAATATTTTCCATCGGACAAATGTGTTTAAACCGATTAACCGTCATTTGAATTAATGACTTTCCTACTCCCAATATGTCAATAAACTGTTTTGGTCGTGAAGTTTTACTCAGAGGCCAAAAACGAACCCCTATTCCTCCTGCCATTATTACGCAGTAATTATTACTGTTCATGATTTTACTTTGTGTTATTTTTTATTTCTACTAAACTTACTTTCATCAAAGGATGACAACGATATCCTTTATTGGTTTTTAAATCTTTACAAAGGTAATATTTCCGCAACAACGATTGTTTTTTCATTCTTTTATTTTCGTAAAAAAACACAGTGTCGTTAGGGACATCTTCCAAGCATATCAAATCATCTGAAATGACCTGCTTTGCATCATATTTTTGTAATGCTTTTGAGAGAAGAATGTCCAGGTAATCACTACTTTTAATATTTTGTATATGGTTTTTCAAAGCATATCGAATGTCTTTAGGAAAAACGTCTAAAGACAGAAATTGTTTAATCAAAAACATAAAACATATTTTCCATTCTTCCCCATGTCCGATAGATTTACTTTTTTCCCATGCTTGCATGTGTGCAATTTCATGCAACAAAGTTATTAAAAATGAATATGGATTTAAGTCTCTATTTATGGAGATAACATGATAATCTATTGAATATTTTGGTCTTTTGTATGAGCCATGAATATGTTTTCGAGGCTTAACTATTTTTAATTTCAAACGAAAAGGTGTAAGTATGCGACATATTGCATCAATAGAATGTTCAGGAATGTATGGCAGTAAAATATTTTTATCCATTTGTTTTTTTTATTTCTATCGTATAATTATTGAGATTGTAGATAAAAGGTTCTTGTGTAAAATGGGGACAATCACATCGTTTTCTCTTTGGTGGCTTTGGTCTGTGACGATGAGATGCACATGCTACAAATATAGCAACAACAAAAAAAAGCAATATTATTTTTTTACAAATCAATAAAATAGAATGTCCCATTTCGTTTTTCGTTTTTTGTTTAACAGGATTTTTGGCAAATTATTATTTTCACCCCTATAAAAATTGTACTCTGTAAAAATACATGCAGATTCTCTTGCGTATGAAACATGCACGTGTGAAAATTCATACAGGGAAAAAGAGGACGTATTGAGTTTTGTTTTAGTAACTAGTGTCTGTCCGAAAACTATCAAACGTTTCGTATATTCGTCATTATGAGTTGATACATTTTGAAAACAGGCAGAATCGACATGTTGAATAATTACGCTTTCATAATGTCATTTTGTCCATCATGAAATAGAATTAAAGAATATCGCTCTTACAATGGCTGAAAGCCATAAATCATTAGCACAGGGCAACACGCCCTGTGGAATGGACGATCCCCCCTCTCTCTCCAGCCCTGAAAGGGCGAAATCAAATTTCCTGACTTTGTCAATGCGTCACCCTAAAGATATTGCCAAAAATTTTTGTTAAACAACGGAGCAATTGCCTGATGTTTTTTTGTCAGAAGCATAGTTTTTGTCAGTACTTCATTACTGAGAGGCAAATGGATTTTTAGTGTTGTTATCGTTT
>JAIROC010000405.1 GCA_031257735.1 Bacteroidales bacterium
GCGGTCTTTTGCAACACAGGGAATGAGTATCCCG
This sequence comes from Bacteroidales bacterium, assembly GCA_031257735.1. Taxonomy (GTDB): domain Bacteria; phylum Bacteroidota; class Bacteroidia; order Bacteroidales; family WCHB1-69; genus JAIROC01. The sequence continues at coordinate 35 of JAIROC010000405.1, forward strand.
AAGTCGTGAAATTTGTGCGGCAAACAAATGACGTGACCATTATACGTCCCGAAATTCATATCCGGCAAATTATTGAGAAGTACGGTTTCCCGCTCATTAGCAAAGAACAGAGCCAATATATCCGGCAGGCAAAGCATACACACAGCGAAAAGTTACGAAATATACGTCTGCATGGCAATATTAACGGTATTGGCAAAATTGCCGAACGATGGAAATTTTTGATTGACGCTCCTTTTGACCTTAGCGAACAGTGCTGTTATCCAAAGTAAAAAATTATCCAAAGTAATCATTAGAAGAGCTATTCAACATATTATTTATCAAATATACTTGTGATAATTTTGTTTTGATAAAAATAGTTACTTTTGTACGAAGAGGCAAGCGATTTTGCCTCATAAAACAAAGTTATAATGGATAAAAAAAGTATTAAAATTTCTGATCTTATCAAGATGTGCGAAAACCATCTGAAAGAAATCGGCTATTCAGAAGACTGTATTACAATTCATGCAAAAAAGTGGCAGCATGGGATTAAACGATATATGGATGAAAATTCTATATCTGAGTACAGTGAAGAAGTTGGAGAACAGTATCTTCGTATTGCAACAAAGAACCAATCACCAGGATCAGTCAGCCACAAGACCCGCAGTGTACACATTCTGACGGATTTTCTCATTACGGGGACAATTCGCAAGAGGATAATACCCCTCGTTGAGTATCCTCTGTCTGGAGAAATAGGGGAAGTGGCCGAGAAATTTCTGAACACATTAATGAAATTAAGACGTTGCGATTCGACCATTCGTAGCCATCGTCGCATTCTTAGCTATTTTATTGAAAGTTTATCTTTAAGGGAAATAGACAAAATCGTGGACATAAATGAGCCTGCTGTTCTTGCATTTATTGATTCTGCACAACATTGTAAAAGAGAACACTTTATCAGTTTGCGTTTATTTTGTCGCTTCATTTATGAGGAAAAATTGATTGATAAAAATTTTGCATATCTATTCGAGAAAAACAATTTTCCTGAGAGGGAAAAAATACCTTCCGTATATGATGCTATGGAAGTTGGACAGATGGAGGCATCAATAAATCAGGCGAGTGCAGTTGGAAAACGTGATTATGCGATTTTTTTGTTGGCAAGCAGACTTGGATTACGTTCATCGGATATTCGCGATCTTCAATTTTCCAATATAGACTGGGATAATAGTATCATTCACCTGATACAATATAAAACAAAGCGTGCAATAGAGCTTCCTTTGTTAAAAGATGTTGGAGAGGCAATTATCAATTACCTGAAGTATGGAAGACCTGTTTCCGGTTCTCCTTTAATTTTCTTATCTGCCAGATCTCCATATCGAGCATTGACAGGTATGAGTATGAGCAGTATTATAAACCGGATTATCAAAGTGTCTGGAGTGAAGATTAATAACAGAAAAGTTGGTCCTCATGCAATGAGACATACAATGGAGTATCATTGCCTGTAATATCTGAAGTTTTGGGACATGAAAAAACACAGACAACCATGAATTACCTGCGGATAGATATTGTAAGTTTGATGAGGTGTACTCTTGATGTTCCAAATGTTAGTCTTGAATTTTACAACCAGAAAGGAGGTATTTTTTATGAAAAAGTATGACTTTAAGAGCGTATTTGCATCTCATATAAAGAGTTTCCTGAAAATGAAAGCGGCAGTAGGTATTGGAACACTAAATCATGAAAAAATATTGAAAGAGTTTGACATATTTTGTATGGAGAACAATATCAAAGATTTGATCATTACTAATTCTTTGATATTAGATTGGGAAAAGACAAGAGTGAATGATAGCAGGAAGACTTTGTATGGTAAGTATTGTATCCTGTCCCAGTTTTGCAGATACATGTGCCATATAGGATATGCCTGTTATGTGCCCCGTCTTCCAAGGAGAACTTTCGCAAACTTTATTCCCTATATTTTTACACATGAACAAATACAATTGTTTTTCAGTATATGTGATTCTATGGTAATGAATTATAGAGGGAAAGACTGTATTTTGTTTTCTCTTCCTGCTTTATTTCGTCTCCTGTATAGTACCGGATTAAGAATTAGCGAAGCCATATCCTTAAAAAACAGTGATATTGATTTTACGCGTCAATATATCGTTATACGGAAAACAAAAAATCAACAGCAAAGACTGGTGCCGCTTAACGCATCCATGTTGGAAACGATGCAGCAATATAAAGTTGCCCGCGACAAAATGCCTTTGGAAGGCACTGCAAATCCAGACAATTTTTTCTTTATATCTCCGTCGGGACGTCCTCTGCTTGATAAAAGTGTTTATGGTTGGTTCAGGGTGATACTTAGAAAATGTGGCATACCACATTTGGGTAATAAAAAGGGACACAGAGTTCATGACTTTCGGCATACTTGTGCAGTCCATTCTTTAATGAAGCAGGTGAGATTGGGTATAGATATTTATTGTGCCCTCCCTGTATTGTCGGTTTTTCTCGGACATCGAAAAATACGAGGAACAGAAAAGTATATACGACTTACGCAAGAGATGTATCCGGAAATCATAAAACTGGAACAGTCTTTAACTTCGTTTGTTTTTCCATCACAACCCGTAATAGAAATTGATTATGAAAAATGATTTTGCAAAATATTTAACATCGTTTTTTCAAGAATATCTTTCCGGAGAACGTGGAGTTAGTCCCAATACCATAAGGTCATACAGTAATACTTTTACATTGCTGCTCAATTATATGGATGACATAAAGCATCTAAAAGCTGACAGACTGTCCCTTGAACACATTACCAAAAAGACGGTACTGAACTTTCTGGACTGGCTGCAAAACAGTAGAAAATGTGGAAATACCACAAGAAATCAAAGACTGGCTGCGCTACATTCTTTTTCCAAATATATGCAATATGAAGATGTTCAACATTTGGAACAATGGCAGGAGATTTTATCCATTAAAATCAGGAAAACAGAAAAGAAAAGTGTAAACTATCTGACGGTTGAAGGCATTAAACTCATTCTGGAACAGATTCCAACAAATACAAAATCAGGACGAAGAGATTTGGCTTTGCTTGCCCTTTTGTACGACAGTGGCGCCAGAGTACAGGAATTAATAGATCTTACTCCCGCTTCATTACACTTGAATAAACCATGTTATGTTACCCTTTTCGGTAAAGGATGCAAAAAAAGGATTGTGCCATTGCAAGACAAGCAAATCCTTCTGCTTCAAAAGTATATGCTTGAAAATGGACTGGATAAAGACTCGCGTAATTTATGCCCTCTTTTTGCAAATAATCGAGGTGAAAAACTCACGAATGCAGGTATTACATATATACTGAATCAGTACGTAAACAATGCTCGCAAGATAAATCCTGAACTCATTCCTGATAAAATCAGCCCGCATTGTTTACGCCACAGTAAAGCAATGCATCTTTTACAGGCTGGAGTTAATCTGGTTTATATAAGAGACATATTAGTATCTTACTTCTGAAATTCGTGTAATTTTTGGCAAAAGTTACAGACAATCATATGCAGGGACAAGCACAATTTCTTTGATTTTCTGCGCCATAATGATAGTATTTTTTCCCAAAACAGTGAGATAATATTTGTAAGATTTACCAACTCTTTTAATCAGTCCATGTATTCTCAATCTTTTGATTAATCTGCTAATTTGCGAAGAGCTAAGATTGAGGAAAGATTTAAGATCTTTATTTCTAAAACCGGAAATATAGAACTCAGCTCGTAAAATGGTCAATAAAGGATGCAAATCTTTCTCGCAAAAAAAGTTGAAGCCTTTGTAATTTCGGTTGTTCTGAGTCTTAGACTCCGAGATTTTCATTAAATTTTTTCTGCCGACCTCCTTGTTGTCGAAAACAGAGATGAACTCCAAATATCGTTTATTGACAGCCTTTAGCAGTCCCGACAAATCACTAAGGCTGTAAATATTCTTTTTAAAAGGAGCATCTTGATAAGACTTTGTCCCGTCACGGTGTACTACTTCCCTGTAGTGTTTAAAATCAGATATATTGTTTGTTGTTGTTTCTATCCGGAGTATTTTATGGAATTTATCATACATTTTAATGGAGTTGCTGCCTTTAATGTGCTTTATTCGGCTACCCTCAATGCGGACATTATAATTATTTCCGACTTCTCCCTGATACCGAGGAGAGAGTTTTTGTCCCCAAAAGGAACTTATATTATCAGGCTTAACCGTATGTATGGCGGTTGCAACAAGTTCTCCATATATCTCTTGCAGGTCTTGCTGGTGTTTGAATACGATATCCATAGCGTATTCCGCCTGCATTACATTCCATTGATAACGTAAATTCAGGTCTTTATATACAGGACAATACTCCCATGCAAGACGATCAAACGCTCGATGTATTTTTTTTACGTCCAATCCATCCGAAAGTTTCTGTGCCACTTCTGGATTTGCAATGCTGTCAAATGCGTTATCTATCATCGTGTAGCCAATGTTTGCTTTGTCCAATTCTTTCGCAAGAAGATTATGTCCATTGATATAGATCTGTAATCGAAACGGACACCATGTTGGTATCCGGATATAGCCAAATCCCAAGTCTTTATCTATAAAATATACATAATAGTGCAGGCATTGACTTTTGTCTGATTTCAGAAACGTTTTGCCTGTATTCTTATCATGCCATGGCTTATAGGTGTTGCAGCCTTCCATCGCCGATAGTATGCATACTATGCCCAATCCTGTTCCTCTTGTTTTTAACTTTTCTGATACCAAACTCTCTTTGCGTATCTTGGATTTCCCGATGAACTCTATGGGGACGCCGCTCGCTTTGGATTTCGATTCTATATGTTGACGTATTTTTCCCCTGTAGGGCTCTGCAAAATGGGCGTAATCAAATATTTTTACTCCTATTTTGTTCAGATATGCTGTCATGCCCTTTGCGTAAGAGATATCTGGTAAATGTCCCGTAATTATTAGTCTGTCATAACTTGACAGACTGAATGATATCTTTTCTTCGTATTTTTCTGTTATTGTTTTCATGACGCAAATATAATATGTTTTTTTTATTTATTCGTTTTTTTTGAACTCTTACTCGAAACGTTTATCTATAAACATATTATCCCTTTTCATTAATGTCCGGCTTTTTTAACCTGACCTTTTGGAAAAGACTTTTTTACCTCTTTGGTTCCGGCTTGTCCGGGTTAGGACATATTTCCATACAAACTACCGAAGTCTATGCACGGGCAGATTCTAAACAGAAAAGAGAATCCTTAGAGGCTGCTTATGTTAACATTATACCCGTTTCAGCAGACGAATGTTCTTGGGAAAAGGACTCTAAACTGAAAACATGGTTGAAAGGGCTAGGAAAATAAAATTTGAAATTATTATCTAAAGCTATTTTACAAAGTTAGATACATAAATATTTGTATAACAATATCCAATTTTTATGGCTTTGGATAATTTTTTACTTTGGATAACAGCATTTATCACAACTTGGGATAAATGCTGTGACTTCTTGAAAAAGAAGCCGTTTAAGAAATTTAGCAAGGAAACGGGCTTGTATCCTGTTATCGGCACAATGGCTGGAGAAAGCCGTCTGCGGTTTCAAAAATGGTTGAAATACGGTTGTAATTCTTTTGAGACAAAAATTATAGCGAGTTATCCGCTCTCTATATGGACAGATGATGACGTTTGGACATATATCCGCAAGTTCAAACTGCCATACAGTTCCATTTACGATATGGGCATAAAACGCACAGGATGTGTCGTTTGTGGATTTGGATGTCATATTAAAGGCGACCGAAGATTCTATTTTCTGAAAGAATGTAAACCGAAAATCTACGAATATTTTATGCAACTGAAAAACAATGGCATATCATATAAAGAGGCTTTACAGTACTGTGGAATTGATTTTCCGGACAAAATGGATAAACAGTTGAAATTTGATTTTTGATATGATGCTTGAATTGAATGCTGACTAAACTATTTGGAAGATTTTTTACATCGTGGCATTTAAGATGTCGAAAAAAAGATATAATTTTGCATTTTTAAACAGTAATTTAAATTGGATAAGTTATGAATTATAAGGTTATTGTAACAATTTGTATTTTGTTGGTCGTTGGTTCGATTTACTTCATATTGCGACGATACTGGTTGAATAATCCTCCGTATTCGCCTGAAATAAACGCTGTTTTATTTCAGGCGGACAACAATCGCGGTCAGTTGGAAAAAGTATTGAAACATTACAGTCGTGATCCTTCCGACAGTCTTAAACTTCGTGCTACAGAGTTTTTGATTGAAAATATGCCGTGTAAGTATTCGGAATATTATGACATACCTTGGGAAGATGTGGCAACCGTCGGTTATTTTCTTACTCATGCGCCGGATAAGGAGAAACTGCTGAACGATTATCGGTTGGGAATGCCTGTTGTTCGGGACGATTTGCATTATATCACCGCCGAATATTTGATTGATAACATCGAAACGGCATTCCGGTCGTGGGAGGCTACGCCATGGGGAAAGCATGTTACGTTTGATGTTTTTTGCGAAACGATATTGCCATACCGGATATCTGCCGAACCGTTGGAAAACTGGCGTGAACAAGCCCTGGCAAGTTTTGCCGATGTGTACTCCGGTTTGCTTGATTCTTCTTATATGACAGCAGTAGAAGCGTACAGGAAAGTAAAAGAAAAATTGCCTGAATTTATATATTGCAAGTATCTTCCGGCTATGAGTTTCCGGCAGTTAATGACTTCGACCAGAGGACGGCACGAACAGCAATCAATTTTTGCGGCTTTTGTAATGCGCGCTATGGGAATCCCCGTCACATGTGAGATGATATTAGAGCCTTCGTTCTATGAGCGATGTTTTTTAAGGAGTTCTTTTCATGAACATCTGAAGATTCCTTCTTCATTCCGCTATTTATATTTATCGGATATATCGTCAAAATATAGCAATTTAAAAGATATTGATATAGTTATATCGCCGGATGCGGAAATCGGCGCTCAACCGCCGGAATATGTCAGCCTTGCCATTGTTACCTCATCGTCGCAGTTGATACCTGTCGGCAAGGGAAGATACCATAACGGCGCATATCGTTTCGCTTCACTTGGAGCGAATACGATGTATCTGCCTGTTATTTACAAAGATGGGCAACAAACACCTTTCAGTCAACCCTTTTTTCTGACAGATAAAGGTAAGATTGTCTATTTTGAACAACACAAACGGGCAAACATAGAAACAATCGAAGGTTTGTGCGGCAGATGGCAGTTCGAAGACTCGACCAATTATGGAAAAGCGACCGTCGGCAAAGACCTGACGTCCTACAGAATGACACAGAATAAGACTAAGGGCACGCCTTCGACTGCCGGATTGAAACAAGTAGAAGGTCCCAACGGACATAAAGCCGTCAGAGTACCGCGCTACACTTATTTCAACTGTACGCACGGTGTTTCTCACAGCGGAGCAGGGCAAAATATCAACGAATATACGATATTGATGGATTTCAAATTACCAGATAAAGCCAAATATTGTTTTATCCAGACCAATATCGACAATACCGACGAGGTCGATGTATCGCTGAATGCCAATATGTTTTGGTTCGGAGCATCAAAGTTTTACTGTTATTTCGACCCCTCTCTGCGAGAAAATGAATGGTACAGACTGATAATATCCGCCTGTTTGGGACAATCACTGAAATATTATCTGAATGGAGAATTGATATTTATTAACTACAGTACAAAACTGGGGATGTTGGACAGTCGTTTCTCGTGGTCGAAAGAGGGGGCACTGCTTTTTGCCGACGACGATGGCGAAGATAACGATATTGATGTTTCGGAAGTGGCGATATTCAACCGCGCGATAACTGACGAAGAAGCGTTTTCGCTAGGCGGCGCAGGAGATTTTTGATTTTAGATTTACGATTTTAGATTGGCTGACGCCAGCCAATTTTCAATTCTCAATTTTCAATTTTCATTTCTCCTGCCTGATCTATCCGGAAAGGCTCGCTTGCCGGCGTGTGCATATCGTTGGCGTAATAATACAGCGGAAAATATGAAACTTCTTTTCCTATGGATGCAAATGTAACAGTTGAATCTTTTTTTATAGAAGCCCATGCAACAGGATACATCCGGTCTCTATATTTGTTGGCAAGATATACATATTTGACAGACGCTTTAGGAAGATATTTCAGACGTATGGTAACAGTATCCCGAAGGTCTTCATATTCTGCCGATACGTCTTTTATGTTTTGATATTTGCTTAATAAAGACGGGACATTTTCGGCAGGAACATTTTGTTGTATTGCAAAAGTTTTTCTATATACTTTACTTTTCCTGTACATATTAGCTTGATGTGAATAGTACGGATTAGATTCTGCTCCCATGAAAGGAATATAGTTGCCGACGCTGTCGCGTACCGCATTCCACGAATGTCCGGTAGGATGATATACCCATTTCGGAGTCAATTCTACCGAAACAGGTATGCCCAACGCTCTCATACTGAAAGTTGCCAGAGCTGTCATATTATCGCATGTTCCCCGTGTTGAAGACATTATTTGAATGAAACTCATGTGAGGAAAATCATTGTCTATCCTGAAGCGCGGCAACATATCGTTGATTATGCCGCACGCTTCTACCGTTGATATTGCCGATTGACTGAATATGGAATCCATAGACGCGAAACAGACAAGGGCTTTTTCCCTCCAGTTTTCCAGCGGTTCGGTGCCTACTCTGTAGGGTAAAATATCTTCACAAAAAACATCGAACGGAATATGCTTTCCCCATGGACGTTTGCGCCATGCCCGGAATGCCAAATCAATGTTGTTGATTAAATATTCGGCTGTGACGTTTTCTACATCTTTTCGTTTCACCTGTTTACCTAATTTATATGTATCCAAAACCTGTCTTTTGTCCGACGAACTTGTCCATCGAACATAGACAGTTGCAACGCTGCTCCACGAAGCCTCGTAATATTCCGAATACTTGCCGGGCATGTTTATAATCAGAAATTTTGCCGCCTGCAATTTCAGACTGTCGGAAGGATTGTGACTGTAATGTTTCAATACCTTTTCCAATTCTTTGCGATTGTTACCTGCAAGTTGTAACACCTCTTCCATTTTGGGCGAATAATGAGAAGAGCAGGAAATAAAAACAAACAAACAAAACAAAATAAAATTCCGCATAATCGTATCAATAAAAACTTAGTAAGACATTAATTTAAAGCTCAAAACAGACGTCTTTTTCCTTGTTATGAACATGCAAAGATACTGATTTTTGAATTTAATAAACAATAAACCCAACAACACACAACGCATTAAATTTCATCTATGAATATATAATGTCTTTTACTTATTATACAGATAATTTACGTCATAGCGGTATATTTTTTTATCATCACTCTCAAGCGTTATCATATACAGATATTTATTTACCGGATTGAGAGCAATGTCTATTGGGCGTTTATCGAATTTCAGTCTTCGTTTGAAAGAACCATCCCAACCGTAAACATATCAGGTCGTCGTCAACGTTACACAAAATTGAACTTGCATGATGCAAAAATAGGTGCTATCTTTGTATCGCCATTTAGGGCATAATGTATATTGTAAAATTGTATTAACATATTGAATATGAAGAAGAAAAATGTAAAATTAGTGGAAGAAATTATTTCTTTATTTGGAAATTTAAAATTTAAAAAATTGTTCGCTATGAAAACGCTGAAACATTTGCTAAAACAATTATCTATTCAAAGAGCTATCTTAATTATATTGGCATCACTTTTTATTTTATTGCCATATATTAATGCCGATAATTTGATGGATGGTACTATACATGGGAAACTTTTCGTTTTCTTATATATTATGTTTGTTATCATAATTTTGTTGTCAATACAAGCGATTATTAATTTTATTATCCATATCCGCTTTAGTAAACTTGATATAGCATTTTTAATATGGATTATGTATATCTTGTTAAATAGTATATTGCACCATGTCCCACTTTCTAACAGATTGTTAGAATTTTACGGATTAATAATATTGTATATTGCATTGAGACAAATCGAACCTTCGAAATACGTAATATTATTGATAACGATGATTATTGGCGCATTTATTCAAGCAATACATGGCAACTTGCAATTATGGGGCATTTATCCATCACATCATGGCTTGTTTTCAGTGACGGGAAATTTCTTTAATCCTGGACCATTTGCCGGATATCTTGCGAGTGTTTTCTCGGCTGCAATAGGTTTATATATGTTTAAAATTAAACCTTTTCCTTCCATAAATGAAAATTTAAGTCGTTGGATAATTGTAATAACGCTGATTGCTATACTAACTATTTTGCCCAGAACAGGATCTCGTGCAGCATGGCTAACAGTTATAATATCTTCTATGATAATATTGATAGTGCGATATCCTGTAATTCAAAGAATAAAAAAACTCTCACAGTTAAAATGTGTTTCTATAATATTGGTTGTTTGTATTGTTATTGGAGCAGGATTTATAGGGCTTTTCCATATAAAAGCCGATTCGGCTAATGGACGATTGTTGATTTGGAAAACGACATTAGGTATAATAGCCGATCATCCAGTAAATGGTGTAGGATTTGATTGTTTCAAATCTATCTATATGATTGAACAAGCCAATTTTTTTAAACAAAATCCTGAATCTCCAAAAGCTATGGTAGCAAGCGACACCAATTATAGTTTTAATGAATTTATACAACATACAGCAGAAAATGGTGTAATTGGCTTAATATTAATGTTAACCGTTTTGTTTTATACATTCCGTGTAACTAACAAATCTTTTGGTAATCTAGCATGGATTGCTAAAAGTGGAATTGTTGGAATCTCTATTTTTGCTTTATTCTCTTATCCTGCACAGATTTTGCCTATAAAAATAAATTTAATTTGTTATTTGGCATGTCTCTCTACTCTTGATACGAATAACATCTTGCAAATTAGAATAAAAAAACATTTATTTGTAAAATGTGCACTATCAATCATTATTATAGGCGGTAACATTGTCGGAGTCAGATATCTTTTTGTTTATCGTGACTCATTAAAAAACTGGAAACAGGCCTATCAACTTTATGCAAATCGAAATTATAATGGAAGTCTGAAATATTACGAAAAGGCATGGACTACACTAAATACTAATGGTGATTATTTAACTCATTATGGAAAAGCATTGAATATGGCAGGTAAACACGAACAGGCTATTAACGTTTTATTGCAATCTACGAAATTTTTCCCAAATATAGTTGTTTATACGGCTTTAGGTGACAGTTACAAATTACTTAGCAAATTTAATGAGTCCGAACAGTCATATTTGATGGCATGGTATATGAATCCCAGTCGTTTTTATCCAAAATATTTGTTGGCTAAATTGTACGATGAAATTGGACAAATAGAAAAAGCAATAGCTATTGCTCAAGAATTACTAAACAAAAAAGTAAAGATTGAATCTACTGCGATCAAAGAAATTAGAATAGAGATGAAGAAAATTTTGCAAAAGTATCAAAACTCAATAAAAAGTCATCATATAAATATCTGATAACATGCGATTTTATGAAAAATGTTAAAAAAATTTGGCGTATATTGATTATTTGTGTAAATTTGCGCCATTATTTATAAAAGATTTGTTAAAGAATAAAACGTATTGTATGGTAAAGGATTTGTTTATACAGATATTGGAAAAATGGTCAATTATAATGACAAAAGTATTGTCATGTATTATGTTATCGCTATATCTCTCAATTAGAGTTAGATTAAGAAAATATGAAAATATTATAAGGTTAATTAAAAATATGAAAATATTATGCGTACAAAATTTTATTACATTTGTTTACTCGTTCTGTTAGTATCGTGTACTGATACTATTGTCGTAAACATAAAAAATGAGAATCAAGGGAAACTGATAGCAACTCATAAATTAATAATGAAGGAGGAAAAAAGTTTCTATCTTGATGACAATACAGCACCTAAATCTCCTTATATACAGATATATGAAGATTCATCAGGTGTGAGAATGCTGACTTTGCTTAATCAGTATACTAACTCTATTTATTTTTATAATTACGAAACTGCCAGTTATATAAAAAATATTGTTTATGACAAAGAAGGTCCTCATGGAATTCTCCAAATTGAGGGATATTACATTAAAAATGAGGATTCTATTTATCTTTATAACAGACCATTGATAGAAATTGCATTGACAGATAGTAAGAGTCATGTAAATAATCGATATATATTACGGAGTGAAGTGCCAAATTGGCCATTGTATTACCCACAGTATATGCTTAATACAATATGCCCATTTATTGAAATTAATGGAAAATTAATACTGACAGGAATAAATCCTTATTCTATTTCTGATTCATTAATCAACAAATTTAAGTTTACTGCTTCCATAGACATAAAAAACGGACAAATAGAATATCACTATACATATCCTAAGGATTTATATGGTTCTAATGCAAATTGGGACGATCCATTGTATATGCAAGCATATCCCGAACTGTCACACACTGGAGAAATAATACATAGTTTTCCCATGTCGCACAATATATATTTAACGAAATGGGGTTCGGAATCTTCACGAAAAGTATATGCCGGAAGTAATGTGGCAAAAACAATACATTCGATTGATGCAGTACCTCATAGAATGTCTGAAAAGACAATAGTTACTCATTACTTACAACAAGATTTGTATAAAGCTATTCGTTATGATCCATATCGTAAAGTATATTATCGTTTTATGTTGCAAGGAATACCTGACGCTAGTTTAGGTACATCTGTAGAAAAAAAACCTGTTGTTATAATAATTATGGATGAACAGTTTAATTATTTGGGAGAAAGCATTATTGGCACGGGTGAGGAATGGAATTGGAAAAATGCATTTGTTACTCATGAAGGATTAAATATTGAATATATTGAAGATATTACAAAAGATTTAAACGAAACATATTTGAATTTAAAAATATTTAAAATTGAAAAATTATGAAATACAGTAATAGTGGTATAAGTATGTTGATAATTTGTATTTTTCTATGTATTACTTCTTGCAAAAGCAAAACCTCAGAAGAAATAGAAATAGAAATAGAAAAAGATTATTTAGTGAAAACTATAGAAAAGATTACAATGGATACTACATATCAATGGATTGTGATCTTACCTGGTTTAGGTTGTCATGGATGTATTCAGGAAGCAGAATATTTTATGCGTCAATATATTACAAAACGACAAATTTTATTTGTATTGACAAAAATATCATCATTAAAGATTTTACAGCAAAAAACTGAAGTAAATGTTAATGAACATCCAAATGTTTACGTTGATAGAAGTAGTTTGGTTAGTATTCCTACTAGAAATAATATATATCCCTGTATTATACAACTGAAAGAAGGAAAAATATTGAATCATTCATTTCAACGACCCGGCAACGATGCATTTCATAAATTAGAAAGGATTGTTAGTAAATATTAATAATTATTTGATCAATATGATATAGTGGTCTCAGATATAAAAATAGTTGAAAGATGAGAAGCAAATTAAATAAAAAAAAGTTCAAGTGTATTCTTAAAAAAGTTTTTGTATGGGTTATGTTTCTTATTTTCACCATTGTCTTTGCAGTGACATTAAGAGTTTTTTTTTTTGCGTCATTTGTTATCCCATCAGATTCAATGTCTCCGACACTTATACAAGGGGATTATGTATTTGTAAATAAAATGATTCCTGGACCACGTGTTTTCAAAAGTTGGGATTTCCTGAATGGACGCGATTTAAGCATGACGCGCTTAAAAGGGTACCGAAAAATAAAACGTAATGACGTGATAGTGTTCAATTATCCATATTCAAATCGGAACAAAGTGAAATTAGATTTCAATGTTTTCTATATCAAACGATGTGTTGCTATTCCAGGCGATACTTTTTATATTGATAAGGGAATATACAGAGTCAAAAATATTCCCGATATACTTGGTAACTATGACAATCAAAAACTATTGAGAATGTCACAAAGAAAGTTTCATTCAAATATTTTCAACTGTTTTCCATATTCCAATCATTATAAGTGGAATATCAGGAATTTCGGGCCATTATATATACCAGGAGAAAGAGATACTGTATCCATCGACACTGTAAATATTTGTCTGTACCAAAAACTTATCGAATATGAAACTCAACAATCTGTTTCTATCAAAGATGGACATGTTTTTATTGACAATAAACTTGTATATGAATATGTGTTTTCACAAAACTACTATTTTGTGGCAGGAGATAATGTTCTCAATTCACGAGATTCTCGATATTGGGGATTATTACCCGAAGATCATATTGTTGGAAAAGCTTTTGTTATCTGGCTGTCAAAAAATCCAAACAATAATAAATGGGAATGGGATAGATTTTTTAAAAGAATATAAATAGGAAAGAATATAAAATAGGAAAGAGAAAGTAATGTCAAAAAAAACATATATAAATATCTGATAATATATAACATGCCTAAATCTGAAAAAAATATTTGGTTTGTATTAATTATTTATATTAAATTTGCGGCATTATTTGAATGAAAGGTTAACATAAAAATGTAAAATGTATTGATATGATAGATGGTTTGTTCATACAGTTATTAGGAGAATGGTCGATGACAATGACAATAGTGTTGTTGTTTACTTTGTTATTGCCATTCATCACAGATAGTTTGACAAATAGGAACGTATGTTTTACGTTTAGAGTTGGTTTCAAATTACAAAAATGGAAGTCCCCGCAAGGGGAAAAATAGTTTGATTATAATATAAATATCACTCCTATAAGGAGTAATTAAGAAAATGATTTAATAATTTTTTTGATAAAAAAGAAATGAATAAAATAATAAAAATATTTTTACCGGTTGTATGTACCGCAACTTTTGCAGTGGCAAGTGTAATCAGCATGTCCGTAAATGAGAACAAAGATTCTCAAGATGTGACAGTACAGGAATTAGCTGTTGCAACTAAGGCAAATGCTGAGTGTATCTCTACAGGGTTTGATAACGGACGGTGTTCTTTTATGGATAATACTTGTTGGTATGCAGGACGGACTCATCCTCTTAGAGACTGTGACACATATGCATGGTAAAATAGTAAAAGCTATTGATATGTTAATAAACCATTGTGTTACATGTGGATAAACGATTATTCAAGAGTTTGGGCTTTCATTAACGATTTGCTCATAATGAATAATATTGTCAATTCCACGAAATTTGATAGGAACTGTTTGAGAAGTTAATTCAAAAATGAAATGTTTTGGCTTTTGGACAGTTCCTTTTTTTATTTGTAATTATTGAAAGGTAAAAGGTAATCTTTTATTACACAATATGCCTAATAATTGAATTGAATTGAATTGAATTGAATTGAAAGTAAAAAGATGATTGAAAGTAAAAATAAAAGATATTTGTTTACATGGGATAGGAAGAGTTATATTGCCGATAGTGTTATTAAAGGAACAGCATTCTTGTTTGTCGTATGCCTGTTGTTTTCGTTTACCGGAAATGAAAGTGAACATATAACTGTTTTTGAGAAAGTTTATCTCCACCTCGACCGGCATTATTATCTTTCGGGCGATGATATCTGGTTTAAAGCCTATCTTGTCGATGCGCAGACCAACGAACTGTCGCCAAAAAGCAGCAGAACGCTTTACGTCGAACTGATTTCTCCGGAATCGAAGATATTGATGCGACGGGTTTTGTTTGTCGATACCGATGGTTGTGCGATTGGCGATTTCCGGATAAAAAACAC
>JAIROC010000488.1 GCA_031257735.1 Bacteroidales bacterium
AAGGACAAGTGGGAAGCGCTTTGTATTTGGATGACTTAGAACTTGATTATTCTTATGTAGGAATAAAGGAAATGTTATATCCTGAAATCAGTATGCGTGTATATCCTAATCCTTCAAGAGAAGAAGCAACCGTTCAAATAGCAAAAGAAACGAAGGGAACAGTAATAGTATATGATTATTTAGCGCGTAAAATAGGTGAATATCCTATAAACGGAACACAAATAAAAATTAATCTTCAAAACTATGCCCAAGGTTCTTACTTGCTAAACGTAATAGAAAACAACAAAGTGATTACGACAAGCCGTTTCGTAAAGGAATAGATAAATAAAAAAGATTTATAATATTATTTTGAATTTTCAAAAAAGCCAGTAACATGGCTTTTTTGTTTTTATAGCTCAATAATATTTGCTACCTTTGCAGCATTATGTTCAAAAAAAATCATATCATGGTAAATCAAATTATCAGTCAATAGGGGAACGATTATGACTACTTACGAAATATATATGCAACGTGCATTGGAACTTGCACAACAAGGTCAGTTACATGTAGCGCCCAATCCAATGGTTGGATGTGTAATTGTTCATAAAAACACGATTATAGGCGAAGGCTATCATACAGCATACGGCAACCCCCATGCGGAAGTAAATGCCATCAACAATGTCAAAAATAAGGAACTTTTGTCCGAAAGCGCTTTATATGTTACCCTAGAACCTTGTACTCATCACGGTAAAACGCCCCCTTGTGCAGACCTGTTAATGTCGTACAATATTCCGAAGATATATATTGCCGCTTTGGATTCCAATCCAAAAGTGTCAGGAAAAGGAATGCAAAAATTAAAAGATGCTGGAGCTTATGTTGCAGTGGGAATATTGGAAGATGAGGCTATTGAATTAAACAAACGGTTTTTCTGTTTTCATCAAAAGAAACGTCCCTACATTATATTGAAGTGGGCGCAAACCCTTGACGGTTACATGGACAAAAATCCCCCAAATTGTCAAAATAGAGAAAATTACTGGATAACAAATGCAGCGCTTCGTTTCAAAGTACATCAATGGAGAGCGGAAGAAAGCGCTGTATTTGTCGGAGCAAATACCATTTTGCACGATAATCCGCAATTAAATGTTCGTTATTATTCAGGAAAAAATCCTGTGCGTATGACCTTAATCAATAAAGAGATTGAGCAGTCTTTCCATTTTTTTGATGATACTCAATCCACTGTTGTATTTAATTTTGAAAGAGAAGAAAAGACGCGTAATACTCATTTTTGTAAACTCAATAAAGAAAAAAATCCCGAAGAAACCATACTGCAACATTTATACGAAATGGATATTCAATCCGTATTGATAGAAGGCGGACGACATACTTTACAGCGGTTTTTGGATTTTAATCTCTGGGATGAAGCACGTGTTTTGGTAGGAAATCAATGTTTCGGATCAGGTTTATCTGCTCCCGTAATTCCATGTGAACCCGTCAAAATAGATAACATGAACATAGATAAAATACTTTGGTATAAAAACAGAGAATAATGGCAAAAAAATATTATGTTGTTTGGAAGGGATACCAAACGGGCATTTTTAATTCGTGGGAAGAATGTAAAAAACAGGTAGAAGGATTTCCATCTCCCGAATACAAATCTTTTCCCAATTGGGAGATGGCGGTATATGCTTTTGAGCGGGGAAGCAAGGATTTTTTAAATAAAAAAGACCATCCCATAAAAATAATTATGGATGGATTGTATGGACATCCTGTTATTCCAAGTATTTCTGTCGATGGGGCATGTAGCGGGAAAACCCGTCTGTCCGAATATCGGGGCGTGGATACGGAAACAGGAATGATTATTTTCAAAGCAGGACCTTTCATGGACGGAACCAATAATACTATGGAATTTTTGGCTTTGGTTCATGCGATCGCCCTTTGCAAACAAAAAAGAATAGACCTTCCTGTTT
Organism: Bacteroidales bacterium; assembly: GCA_031257735.1. GTDB lineage: Bacteria > Bacteroidota > Bacteroidia > Bacteroidales > WCHB1-69 > JAIROC01. Next base: position 1,947 of record JAIROC010000488.1, read on the forward strand.
ATTCTGACAGTTATAACGCTATCAAATGGGTGAAAGCAAAGCAAGCAAGGACAAAACTTGTTAGAACGCTCCATAATCAACCCCTGTTTGACCTTATTGAAAGAGCCGAAAAATGGCTCGCCTTAAATCAATATACTACTCCCATATTAAAATGGGAAACACAGGCTTGGGGAGAAATACCTGCTGATTTCGGAAGAAAATAATGAACGTGCATAAAAATAAAAATTCTTTACTTGTCTATATTCTTTTGGTTTTCTCCATGTTTTTCTGGGGAACATCATACGTCTTCACGTCTGTTGTACTGAAAACATTGAATCCTATATCGATTATTTTCATTCGTTTGGTTCTTTCTTCGGCAATGTTGTGGGTGATTATTTTCTTTTTTTTCAGGAAGGAAAAAATACCTCTTTCTACATGGAAATGGATTGCGATTTTGGCATTTTCAGAACCTTTTATCTATTTTATCGGAGAAACGTATGGATTACAACGAGTAAGTCCTGTTATTACTTCTTTGATTATTTCTACTATTCCTGTTTTCACGGCTATTCTTATGCGGTGTTTCTTTCGTGCAACGCTGACATGGATTAATTTTGTGGGAATATTTGTTTCATTATTTGGTGTTATGTTGATGATAGCAGGGAAAAACATGCAGATAGATGTGGATTATTTGGGATTGTTATTTTTGTTTATTGCGGTATTATCTGCGGTAGGGTATGGACTTATACTTCACCGATTATCGACGAATATTCATCCTGTATGGTTAATTGCCTCTCAAAATACGTTTGGTGTTTTCTTTTTTCTGCCTTTTTTTCTCTTGTTGAAGGAAACTCCTGATTTCAATCACGCAACGATTTCTATTTTTTCAAGTCCGCAATGGGAAATGTGGATATGTCTTTTATTGTTATCTATATTTTCGTCTTCGTTGGCGTTTATTTTTTATTCTATAAGTGTTCGGAAATATGGAATTGCCCGTTGCAATGTTTTTGCCAACCTGATACCTATTTTCACCGCAATCACTTCTTTTTTTCTTTTAGGCGAACGTCTTTCTGTTATAAAAATAATCGGAATAGTTGTTGTTATTTTGGGATTGATTTTAACCCAACAGAAAAAGGCATGAAGCCATAAAGGTATGAAAAAATGAACTGACGTACATTGTCTACATCAGACTCTCTTTTGTGGTTAAAAAGTAAGGGCTGAAAGCCCGAAATCAATAGCACAGGGCAACGCTCGCCGTCATTGCGAGCGCAGGGATTGCTTCGCTGCGCTCGCAATGACGGCGTTGTTTGGACGTTTTTATGTGTTTTCATACAGCCTCATTCGTGCCTTCGCGCTTCTTGTTATAGATTATGGAGATTTTGTTTCAAACACACGAAAATTATTTATATCTTTGCACGTTTTTCTGATAGTAAATAAATATCTTCATTTGGAGATTAATTGATATAATAATCATTCATTAAAAATAGCGATAAAATAACTGATTATGCTTAAAAATTATAAAATCATCAACAATGTATTAGGATGGCTAATATGTGGAATAGCGTCGTTTGTATTCATTTCGACGGCAGAACCATCTGTGAGTTTCTGGGATTGCGGAGAATATATAGCAACCGCCTACAAATTACAGGTAGGACATCCTCCGGGAGCGCCTACTTTTCAATTGATAGGTCGTATCTTTACATTATTTGCAGGAGACGACGTTACCAAAGTGGCTTTTTGTATCAACTGTATGTCTGCGTTATGTAGCGGATTTACTATTTTGTTTTTGTTTTGGAGTATTACCATGCTGGGTAGAAAATTAGCTTTATCCAAAGAGAAAAGCGAACTTACTTCTTCAAAAGTATTGGCAATATTTGGTAGCGGAATAGTAGGTTCATTGGCATATACTTTTAGTGATACGTTTTGGTTTTCGGCGGTAGAAGGAGAAGTTTATGCTATGTCGTCTTTGTGTACGGCATTGGTATTTTGGGCGATATTGAAATGGGATCAAGTGGCAAATGAAAACTATTCCTATCGTTGGATTATTTTGATTGCCTATATAATCGGATTATCCATAGGTGTTCACTTGTTGAACTTGCTAACCTTGCCCGCGATGGTGCTGGTTGTCTATTTTCGTAAATATAAACCTTCTACCAAAGGTATTATCTGGTCGATTATCATCTCATTTGTTTTGGTGGGCATTATTTTGTGGGGGATAGTTCCTTATATAGTGAAGTTTTCGAGCTTGTTTGAACGACTTTTTGCCAATTCATTGCACACAGGTTTTTATGTCGGTACTATTTTTTACTTTCTGTTGATAGCAGGTTTATTAGTATGGGGATTATGGTATTCGGAGAAAAAGAAGAAAAAATTACTCAATACAGGATTACTTTCGTTAGTGTTCATTCTCATAGGATATTCTACTTTTTTAATGTTACCTATTCGCTCTAATGCCAATCCGCCTATTGACGAAAACGATCCTGAAGACGCTGTTGCTTTGCTGTCTTATTTAAACAGGGAACAATATGGCAGTCATCCATTGGTATATGGACATTATTATAATACCTCTATCATAAATTATAAAGATGGAGATCCTGTTTATGTGCGAAAATATGTTGTTACGGATTCAACAGGAATTATCAAATCGTTTTTCACAAAAAGAGAAGCAACTCTATTCATAGAAAATACCGAAGAGAAATATGGAAACTTGGAAATCAAAGAACGCTATGAAATAGGAGACCCCAGAACAAATGTCAATTATGTGTATGATCCCAATCAATGTACGTTTTTCCCTCGCATGTGGAACATGGAAGACCAAAATGTACGAAACTATAAATATTGGGCAGGAATATCTGAGGGGGATACAAAAATTATTAATGGTCGTGAAGTTCCCAACATTCCGACATTTGCTCAAAACTTAAAATTCTTTTTCCGTTATCAAATGGGGTACATGTATGTACGATATTTTTTATGGAACTTTGTAGGGCGTCAGACTTTGGATCAAGGATATGGAAACAAACAAACAGGAGAATGGGTATCAGGTATTAATTTTATAGATGAGGCAAGATTAGGTCCACAAGATATGCCTGCCCACATGAAGAACAAAGGAAATAACAAATATTACTTTTTACCGCTGATATTGGGATTGGTTGGTTTGTTTTTTCAATTTTCGCGAGATAAGAAAAATGGATTGGTTGTTATGTTATTGTTTTTCATGACAGGAATAGCCATAGGTATATACCTGAACATGTATGCCTATCAACCCAGGGAACGGGATTACGCCTTTGCGGCGTCCTTTTATGCCTTTGCTATCTGGATAGGATTAGGCGTGTACGCTTTATACAACTTAGTGAAAAAATATATCCACAAGACTTCGGCGGCAGCATTATCGACCGTAGTATGTATGGGTATTCCGACAATCATGGGCGTAGAAAATTGGGACGATCATGACAGATCTAATCGTTATTTGGTACTTGAAACCGCAAAGGCGTATTTAAATTCCTGCGCACCCAATGCCATTTTATTTGCTCACGGTGATAATGATACTTTCCCATTATGGTATTTGCAGGAAGTAGAAGGCTTTAGAACCGATGTACGTATTTGCAATTTAAGTTTAATGAGCGCCGACTGGTATATAGACCAAACTAAACGTAAGGCATATAACGGAGAACCTGTGCCGGGTAAGATGACAAAAGAAATGTATCAATCAGGAACGCGTGATCTTTTACAGGCTAATAATGTTCTCAAAACACCGCAGAATATAAAAAATGTTATGCAGGAAATCTGTAAACCTGTCAACAATAGACGTGTCGCCCTAATCAATACGATAGATTTTTATATGAATGTAGACAAAGAAAAGGTATTGGCAAATGGTACGGTTTCCCAAGAATTGTCTGACAAAATAGTAGACAGAGTGGTATGGCAAATGCCAAGTTCAGCAATTAGACAGGCAAACGGAAATGATACAATTATGATGATTAGTAGAGCCTATATTGCCATGATGGATATTCTGGCACATAACGACTGGGAACGTCCTATCTATTTTATTGGAATGGCAAACAATGAAACTTTTTTCGGTCTACAGGATTATTTCCAACACGAAGGAATGCTATACCGATTAGTTCCTGTACTTGCAGATGATGACATGGCAAAAACCTTTACAGGAAGAGTGAATACAGATGTTTTGTATGATGATTTGATGAATAAATATAACTTTTCTCAATATCTTGACAAGAATATCTTTTTAAGTGAGGATTTTACTCGTCCCATACAGCGATATCGCCTCTTTTATTTCCGATTGGCGTATGCACTTATGGAAGAAGGAAAAATTGATTCTGCCGAAACAGTATTGGATAAATGTTACGAATTATTTCCGAAAAACGTCATGCCGTTTGAGTTTTCGAATATATATCTTGCAAGAACATACCTCGAATGCAATACTCCATCTACCATCGAAAAGGGAATGAATTATCTGGATATGTTCGTAGATCAAATCCTCGAAGAAAATGCATATTATATGAGATTTAAAGGAAAGAAAGCAGAAACTGTTCAACGTAGCCTGGACATAAATAGAAATTATCTTTACGGAATAAACCAGCAATGTCGAGAGTTTATGCAAAAATTAGATGCTACATATACGCAGAAATTGCAGGCAATTGCAGCAAAAACTTCATCAATTGAAAATTGAAAATGAGCTGATGCATTTCATCAATTGAAAATTGAAATCCGAATAAACCATAAAAGAAAAATAGATTTTTCATATATAGTGTCTGTCCGAAAACTCATAAATTCATTTCTTCAATGTATAATTGTAATCAGAGAATAACGGTAAAGGGCTGAAAGCCCGCAATCAATAGCACAGGGCAACGCCCTGTGTAA
>JAIROC010000493.1 GCA_031257735.1 Bacteroidales bacterium
AACACGCCTGACCGGGAAAAGCGAGAAATCGAGGTGCAAAAGGAGCAAAAGGAGAAATTCTCGTTTTTGTAGATGCTGATATGTTTTTCGATGAAGGATATATACAAGAACTCATTTGACCAATCCAATCAGGAAAAGAAATCTGAACCTCTCACGGGGCAGAATTAGTGGGGAATTTGGCAAATCCTCTTGCAAGGGCTTATGGAATTGTGAGAGGAACGTATAACCCGAAACATCCGAGAAGTAATATTTATAGGATGGTAAAAAAATCTGACTTCCTTTCAACGGGAGGCTTTGATTGGACGAAAGGATACTTCGATGACGATTTAACAAAACTCAACAAAGGAAAAGGTGCCTTATCTATCGAAAAAGCAGTCTGTTACCATAATAATCCAGAAACTGTGAAAGAAGTGTTTAAACATAGTATTCGAGTAGGACAAGGACTTATGCAGAGCTGACAAATCAAAGAATATAGTAAAAAATATACTTTTTGGCTTTTATTCTTTTTTCTCTGATGAATACTCGCTTTCCTTTGGTGTATTTGGAGAGGAATGTGGTGGCTTATTCCTGTGTTAATGATTGGTGTGATACTATTATTAATTTTTCTCAAGACACTACAAAGGACTATTCAAGAAAAATATGCAAGTCATTTGGTGTATGTACCAATAGTAATGAGTACGAGAGGATTATGATATATATATGGTATATTAAAGTTTTTAATCACTAAAAAATAATCTATGCAAAAACTCAACTTCTGATGTGGAAAAGACATCAAATCAGGCTACCTCAACCGAGATTTAGTAGATTTACCGGGGGTAGATGTAGTGTATGATTTTGAAAAATTTCCCTATCCTTTTGAAGACAATACCTTTGATGAAATTTATTGTTCTCATGTATTGGAACATATGAGCGATTTAGGCAAAGTAATGGAAGAATTTACCAGAGTTTGAAAAAACTGATGCCAAATTAAAGTAAAAGTTCCCTATTTTGCTTCACCTAATGCTCGAGGAGATTATACCCACAAAAGAACATTTAATCTGAGTTCTTTTGATTATTTCACACCAGAACACTATTACAATAAAGCAAAAATCATTACATTAAAAAAGAGAATTCATTTCTCTCCAAACAAACTATTTTTGACATCGTCCTGAATAAATAAAGTATGTGACCTATTGCCAAATATATTTTCATATATATATGAAAGATTTTTTGCATATCGATTCCCAGCAGCAGAGATTCATTATCTATTGGAGGTAAAAAAGAGCACGTAACCAAAATAGAAAAAAACTTGCATTTTTGCCCTATTTGGATATGCTAACACCGATTTATTGCTTCCCTGTGGTCCTATGCAACCTTCCATCAAACCTATCCAAAAAATAATCTTTCTTAACAACAAAGGCGGTGTAGGAAAAACTACCATCAGCTTTAATATTGCCTGTAAAATTGCAGATATGGGATATAAAACGTTACTTATAGATGCAGATCCTCAATGCAACCTGACCTTACTGGCATTAGGTGCAATGAAATATGAGGAATTAGGATTATTTTCTCATGATACCATTTATACAGTGTTTCAACCTCTGATTGAATGAATTGGAGATATTCAAATGATACAACCCAGAAATTTGAGATTAAACTTGGATATTTTACCATGACATCTGAGTTTTGGGGATTTTGATGATATTGTAACAGGAGGATACAGTGATATCTTTGCTGCGACTGCATACAAAAGAGGATTTGCTATCACGTCAGCATTTCAGAGATATGTACACGAAATTGCTATGAAAAATACTTACCAAGTCGTCATTATTGATGTTTCCCCGAGCTTCACAGGGTCACTCAACAAAAATATTCTGCTTTCTTCTGACTTTTTTGTCACGCTCTGCAAACCAGATTTATTTAGTAAACAGGGATTGGTAAATCTCAGAGAAAAAATGCTGAAATGGAAAACTGAAAGAGAAAATATAGAAATGATTGTGAAAAGGTATGATAGAGAGATCCCATTTTCTCACGTCATTACAGACCGTCTCACGTATTTGGGGTATATTATCAATGAGTACAATGTATATGCCGAAAAAATGATTACAGATCACGATAAAGTGGTACAAGAGATTAATGCAGAACTCTGAATACTTTCCACGGATTTAAGTAGAAACGGACTTATTGAACTCAGTAAACATACCCCTCTAGGAATGACTCAAGATTACGGTAGGATCCCTGCAATGGGACAGGAAGTACATAAACCCTTATATGAATTTGAAAATAAAGATGTGCAAGGAGTCGTAGGATCAATAGAACTCTTGGAAAAATGCAAACTGCAGATAGAAGCATTAGCGAGAGAATGTGTAGCAAGGTTGTCACAGTGGGGGAGGTAACATCTTTTTCTTGAATTCCCAGAAAAAAAGGGTACAATATTCCCTGAATTTATATCAACACATATATTATGAAAAAAATATTGAAACAAAGCTTAGCCAAAATTTTTGTCTTCAAACAGTTTTAGTGATTTCTCATAAAAAAATGGAAACATTAGTGATAACTGCCTGTATTGCTCCTAAGAGTGTAGGATCAGAATATCTTGGATGTGTGCATGCTAAAAGTAATGATAAAAAAACACTCAATACAATAGAAAGGTATCAAATCTACAAGGAAAACTTACTTTTTTATTTTTGAGTAAAGTGATTAGATACTATTATTTTCTGCGATAACTCGTGATTTTCTATTCCAAAAGAAGATAAGAAATTATTTGAGACACTCGCTCAAAAAAAATGAAAACAATTTGAACTCCTGCAATTTATAGGAGACACCGATAAACAAAAAAGATATGGATATGCCTATGGAGATCAAGAAATTTTAGATTATTGCTTTACCTATTCTGCTCTATTAAAACACACAGAAAGTTGGTATAAAGTAAGTGGTAGAAAAAAGCTTTTGAATTTTGATAACATAATATCTACCCACAAAAATAAAAAAAATCTGTTTGCTATTTTAGACGTAGACCCTTTATTGTTCCTGTACTCACTAAGTACCTATTTCTTCAAAATAGAAAGTAACATATACGAAAAAATCCTTTATAGGAGGTGTTTGAAATATTATAGAGAAAAAACCAATACCTATATGGTCTCCTTGGAAACGTTGTATTTCTATTTATTGCAGAAAAAATATGCTATTGATTTTGAAGACTTTTCCATAGTACCAATATTTGAATTCTATTCTCCAAGTTTTATCAAAAAAATAAACCAATATCGTCGATGTTGATGATATAGTAATGGAAGACTAGTAAAATGGTTGATATATATATATCTAAAATATTCTACAAACATTTTATTTTTAAAAAGTACTTTATAAATGGGCCTCTCTAACGCTCAAATATCCATCCTTATCCTCAATTACAACGGCAAAAAATTTAATCAAGCCTGTCTGGAATCTGTGCTAACTCAGACCTATCAGCATTTTGAAATTCTGTTTATTGATAACGCTTCCTCTGATGGTTCAGTAGAGGAGGTAGAGCAACGTTTTGCAAAAGAAATAAAAAGCTGAAAAATCAGAATCATTAGAAATAAAAAAAATGAAGGATTTGCAAATGGAAATAATATTGGACATAAGTTAGCTGATAAAAATAGTAAATACATTTGTCTCCTTAATAATGATACGACCGTAAAACCTAACCGATTAGGAGAATTGATGAAAATTATTGAAAATGATAAAACATTAGGAGCAGTAGGAAGTTTTGTATTAGATAAAGGAAAGGAAGATAGTATACAAAATCTTTTTTTAGTGGAGAAAAAGAAATATATCAATAATTATATATTGGAAACTAGTTTTACAGCAATAACAAACCAAGAGCTTGAAACAGGAGTTATAGGTGTTACTGGATTGACGGGATGTTGTTTCCTATATAGAAAAGAACTCATTCAAGAGCCTTTTCCATCTTTTTATTTTGCTTATGCAGAAGATACGTATTTATCACAATTGATTACTTTAAAATGATATAAACTTGCTATATGTCTTACTTCCAAAGTGTATCATTTTGGGTCTGGTAGTTTTTGAAAAAAAACATCGTTATTAAAAGCATTTCACGGAACAAAAAATTCATTATGTAATATATTTATATTTCATACACGTGCTAACATTATCAAATTACTACCGATTTTTTTCTTATATCAATTGATGAAAATAATCAAATCTGATGCTATAACTAGATTTAAAGGTTGTTGTAATGCTGTTTCTTGGTGTATTTCTCATAAACAAGAAATTAAAAAGCAGAGATATTATCGTAAAAGTATACAAAAAATATCAGATAAAATGTATATTAAACAATTATCCGAGGTAATCTTTGAAAACATTTATTTTTTGTCACTTCCTGCATATCAAAGATACCTATCAAAAATTTTAAATACACTGTTGAAACGATATTTTGCCCTTGTTCGTATAAAATAATACCAAAAAAAATCAACAAGCTTTTCGTAAGTGGTCCATTGTTGATATTGTAAAATTGTAAGATTTTAGTATAAGTTAGTGATAAAAATTTTATTTTACTCATTTCTTGACCTATGATGACAAAAGTTCTCCCTATTTGCTTTGCTTCAGATAATGGCTATGCTGAACATCTTCTGGTGGCTATTTTTTCTTTACTAGTAAACTTACATCCAGATTATAAAACTGATATATATATATTGGATTGAGGTATCAAAGCAGAAAATAAACAGCATTTAAAGAATTTAGAAAAGAAATTTAAAAATGTGAAGATACATCTTATTGAAGTAAAAGATAAAATTTATACTACATTACCCGCTATGCATCTTTCAAAAGAAGCTTACTTTAGAATATGAATCGCTGATATTTTACCTGAACTAGATAAAATACTCTATTTTGACTGTGATATTATCGTGGACAAAGACATAAGCCAAATATTTAAGTATGATATCACAAACTATGCAATTTGATGTCCAAATGATATTGGTACTTTTTATGCATATAGAGATATTCTACATATCCCATATCAATACGAATATTTCAATTCAGGGGTATTGCTAATGAATTTAAATTATTTTAGAAAACATCATACAGGAAAACAAATTTTTGAATATATTTTAAGTCATAAATTGATCACTTGAGATCAAGATGCATTAAATGCGATATTGTATGATAAAAGACTGGCTATCCCCCTTAAATATAACGCTCTTGATTGGGTTTTCAGATGACCAAGGAATAAATTATTTACCAAAAAAGAATATCAAGAAGCTAAAGATTGTCCTGTTGCAATTCATTATGCTTGAGCAAAGCCACGAAAAAAGTACTGTTTTCATCCTAAAAAATGAGCATATCATACCTACAGAAAACTAGCAGGGTTAGAGCCCATTACATTCCCCAAAAAAGCTGATTATTTATCCCTTATTAAAAATTTAATTTGGTTATTTGGGACCTATTGTTTAAACAGTATCCCTAGAGAATGGTATTATTACTTAGTGTTTAAACCAAAGTATATTTTAACCACCCTACTGCATAAATAATGAAAAATCACACTCCTCTCATTTCTATCGTGTTGACTCTCTACAATAAGGGAAACTATATTGAAGATCAGCTTTTTAGTATCCATCAACAAACTTATCCCCATTGGGAGCTGATTATTGTGGATGATTGTAGTACAGATTGAAGCTTTGAAAAAGCGAAACAATTCTGCGAAAAACTCTGAATTTCCTCCAAATGTACCTTCCTACAAAATAAGGAAAATGTATGGGTCAGTAAAACTTTTGAGCATGGTTTACAGTATGTAAAAGGGGAATATGTTGCAATGGCAGACGCCGATGACATTTGGATGAAAAATAAATTAGAAGTGAGTCTTCAATACTTCCAATATCATCCAGAAACTGAGTTTATCTACGGAGACTTAACAACAATTGATGAAAATAACACGGTCATAAGCACGAATTTTTACAAAAATAGTATCCTATTGTCTCTTGCGAATAAAATTTGTCCTTACCCTATGGCAGTTACTTCTTCAATACTGTTTTCTACAAAACCTTTAAAAGAGTTATTAAAAATCTGATTTCCGGATAGAAAACGGAATATTTGCCAAGATTATCGAGTTTCTCATTTTTTTGTTTGTTGGTATGGATGGGCTAAAATAGCTTACATAGATACGCCTTTAGCCTATTATAGGAGAGCTCCGTGAGCAATATCATTAGGAAAAAAGACGAAAGAATGATATAAAGGGGTAAAAACGCAAATTATGCAATTAGCCATATATATATATGAGATAAACAACTTTATAATGAAGCAAATAAATCATTTGTCTCTCAAATGGGACTTATCAACCAAAAATTGAAAGAATACATTGAAAATAAAATTTCATTATTTTCGGTGGTGTGGGCAATAATAAAGACAGGTAATATGAGGCGATTGTATTTACTATTCCAGTATTATAAAGATACTAAATAGAAAACTTGTAAACGATAATCAAAGGAACATGTGCGGTAATTCTAGCAGTTCTCTTATTCCTATCTATAAACAAGGAGTAATTTGCAACATGCTATCCCTTTTTGAGTAACTTTTCATAGAGTTCCAGCGTTTTCTCCACATTTTCACTCCATTCAAACCTCCTCTCACTAATCACCTCATACTTCCCCTGATGAAAATCAATTACCCCCTGAGCAATCGCTTCTGCATTCGCAGGCTCCGAAAAATTAACCCTCCCGCTCACCACTTCCGTCAACGCAGCAGCATTCGTCGCCACCAGTTGTTGCCCCAAAGCACACGTCTCAGCAGCAGAAAATCCAAATCCTTCCACCAAAGAAGGAACAATCACTACATCACTTGCCAAAATATAATTCCCCAAAGTGGTATATTTCACCCCAGGAATTCGGACAATGTGCTTACCCAAATGATGCTTCTTAATGAACGCTCTCACCTCGTCAGCTTTATTATTCAGACTTTCTGAAACAATAAACAAAGCTTTGAATTTCGGTATTGCTTTGATAATTTTCGGTAATGCTTGCACATAATAGAGGAGTC
>JAIROC010000507.1 GCA_031257735.1 Bacteroidales bacterium
CGGTTGAATGGTAAAATCCAGCGATTCGTATCTTGCAATTACGGTCTCAAAGATAAAGATTTTTTCCTTTACCGTACCGCTAACTATTTTTCATAGCACCTCAAAAAAAGATTTAACCGTTTATGTTGTATGGACCTGTATAATATACCGTATCTGTAGGAGACATCACAAATGCCATTGAAACATCCGTACTTCCATAGATGATCTTTGTTAATGTATCATCTATAGAAACAGAATCATATTTTCCATTGGGCAGGCTAACCCAAACCGTAATTGTATCCCATCCATTTTTCTTGGGCGTATATTCCACAATCGTATCTTGGACAATAAAATCCCAAGGCGCAAGTGTCTTTGGGTATACCTTTTTCTGTCCTTGAATAGCACCATTAATGTCATAATGCAATATGACAGAATCCAAATTTAGATTTCCCCTGTTTATTACAGAAGCAATAATGGGAACATCGACGAGGGGAGCAACGACTATTGTATCTTTGGTATCAATAGAAGCCAAGCTAACAGAATTATCCAAAAAATTAGTTGCCTGCATAGCAAGTTTTATATTGGGACGTCTTCTATCATAAACAACGCTTGATATAGAAGGAAGATCAGGGTCAGTATCGCTGTATGCACGAATGTTATTATTGACCGACTGTTGGGTATAATACCATTCCGCATGATGACCTGCATCAGCATAATTACCATATTCATTCTTCCAATAAACCATTAAATTATATCCCGGAGGTAAATCATAAGGAGTCTGAAAGTTAAAAACATTCCATCCTTGCGATGTGGTATGAGAAGATTGTCCCCATACCAGAGTAGCTTCTGGATCATTTTCTGGTTCTACATAGATAAGTTGAGGAAAAGTAGTTTCTAAGGTTGGCTTAAAATAGATAGATAATTTGTTTGTTGTTGTAGATTCACTGTTGGCATTATTATAAGCAATACTTGTGATACGACCTCCTATTCCTTGTGGATTAATTTCCCAATCATAATAAATAGTTCGACTCCATCCTATACGATAGTTAGTATAATAGGGAGTATAAAGTGTTGTTTCTGTTCCTGTCCCGATTATCCATTCTCCACTTATTCCTTTTTTGATAATGTAAGAGGAAGTTTTCGTCCCATAATTCCCAAAAATATCCTGAGCTGTAATCGTGTATTGCACTTCTGTTCCCTCTACAAATTGAGGAATAATTCCTTTCCATAAAGTATCCCCTTCCACAGGAGTCATCAAGACGGAATCCATTGTAGTAGCTATTCCATTTTCTATGTTTGTATATTTTAGCCATGGTGTTTGGATAAGTCCGTTTGTAGAGGTTCTTACCTTTGCATTTATTTCCCATGGACCTGTACTGTAAACAGTATCTTTTACCAAAGGAGATATAAATTCTATATAAGGAGGATATAGTTGATGAGTGGAAGCTAATAATTTAAAATTATCAATTAACCATCCGTAAGAGGCGTGAGTTCCATCTTTTTGCCCATGTGTAATGACAAAGCGGAATTGTATTGAAGTCCTGTTAGCTATACTTGCCAAATCAAACATCTCTTCTTTCCACCACGATTGACTTGGAAAAACAGTGTTGTCATTTCCTTGCCATTCGGGATAAGTACTTGCATTAAATTGACCATTGTAAGCGAAAAGAGAGTTTCCCATATAAGCAGTTAGAGGTAAGGGATTCCAACGTCCCATTCCACCGCCGGCATTTGTTCTGTATTCAATCCTCACTGTATCGTAAGGAGATACTTTACAGATGTGGCTAAATCGCAATAAGACATAGTCATAATTTGTACAATCATAAGGAGGTGTTTCTAAAATAGCAGTATTTCCGGGTAAAGTTGGAACTAACCCTAAAATAGATTTAGGACTGCTCGTTGATGAACCCGGTAGATGATACACTGCATCAGAAATCCACGAACCTGTAGGGATCGCGGTGAAGGTTACTGTGCCGTCAAAATCTTCTGTCCACGGTGGGAGTGTTTGGGAGTACATGGACGGCATTGCCAATAATACTATTCCCAAAACGAATACTAAAAATTTTTTCATGTGATTTTACTTTTGTTGTTTATAAATAATTTAGTTAATAAAGTTTCTAATGTTATTAGTGTCTTTTGTCTTTGAATCTTCTTGAAATACTCGAAAGTATCTCCAATCTTACTTACAATTAAGATTAGACACTATAGAATTAGGCGTATAATACGTCGAATAGATATCTACGAACCCACAGGGTGCGTTAAAAGAATACCTTACCGTCGAAATCTTCTGTCTGTAGTGGGACTGTTTGGGAATATACCAACACCGTTGGTATATTCCCAAACAGGAATATAAAAATTTTTTTCATTATTGTTTGTTGTTATTGTTATTATTTAATTTACTTTTTCTTTGTTGGTTTTTTTAAAAACATTTTTAGATGTCAAAACTCTTTTCAGGGTGTTTTTATATGTGTTCTTGGTGTTCCCAAAGTTCTTTCTTATCAAAGGAAGAGATACTTATACTTTTATCTTTCCATAGAAATACACCCGAATACATTCTACTTATATAGCTGCAAAATCTTTCTAACATTTTCATAAGAACACTATGAAATTGTAATGAAAAATACTTGCGAATTTGCAAGAATATATTAACAGGCGAGAAACATTGCTGCTGTGTGGTACATTTATTTACAGAGAAATACAAATACATGGACAAAAAAGTGAACACAACAACATCTTCCCTTCTTGACAAAGTCAAGAAATGAGGATTTCCTCCTGATAAGATCGGAATACAGAAACTATTTTCATTGTTTTTTAGTGATATTAAATTCATATACCATTATATATACTTTTTCATGATTAGGCAAATTTCTTTATACTTTCACCGTACAAAAGTACAACATTTTTTTTTATGTGAGACCCAACCTGTGCATTTTTTTTCAGATGGGTGCAATTTTCTTTGAATATTTCGTATAATACATTGTTCTTGTGAAGTAAAGGAAATAGGAGAGGGGGTATATTTTTTTATTTTTTCCCCCGTTCAGATGAGGTTCTACCCTAATTAGTGTCTGTCTTTAAAGTATAAATTAGGTTTGTTTCGAAAGCGCTCCCAGCAACAATCAGCCCGTCATTGCGAGCGCAGCGAAGCAATCCCTAACCAAAGAACGCATTGATTGTTAGGGATTACCACGTCGCTGCGCTCCTCGTAATGACGGCATTGATTGTTGCGAAAATACATTAAAGACAGACACTAATTATACATGTTTAGTTTTAACTATTTTTTGTTGATAACTTCTTGTAATAGCATTCTGAAATGCGGAGATAAATTTATACTTTTGCAGCCAAAAATTTAATATAATTATCATAGTCCCCCATAGGGGCATTCAAAGAACATAAAAAATAGATAGAGATGAAACAAATGAAGCAAATATTTTTAGGACTGTTTTTTCAGTTGGGTATAGTTTTTGTATACGGACAATCAAAAATTGAGCACATCGAATTTGAGGGAGATACATTTATAAAAATATCAAGCGACGTAATTATTGACTTTTTAGATCAATCAACCGAAAAATGGGAAACCTTAATGCAAGAAAATGATTACCAAAAGAAACATGAAAAGGGCGGACTTGTTATTTACAGTAAAGGTGAAAGAGGAAAAAGATTTCACGCCATCGGAAAAAATCAAAATAATATGCTGACCGTTGATTGGTACGATTATGATGACAAGGTTAAAACAATGGATGAATTGGAAAAATCCATGGAGAACGAATCTATCAAAAAAGATAATAAAGCATCGTATTACGTTCATAATGGACATTTTATCGTTGTAGAATCCCTTCAAGACGAAAAACATGTGTTCGAAAGAGTATATGTGATAAAAAAATAGAATACATTTGAAGAAAATAAGTAAGTATAAACATATTGTTATTATAGTATCTCTGTTACTGACAGGTATTGTTGTTCATGGACAACCAAAAACCGATATGGAAGAAAATAAACCATATATGGTATGGACGTACATGTATGCAATATTGGATTCAGGTAACATAAATGATATTTGGATAGATACGGCGTTAATCATATCACTCCCCAAGAGTATAAAGAAAATAGTTGCTCATTATTCGACATTTATTCCTGAGCAGATGATAGACACGCTTATTGATGAACGTTTAGCCAAATCTTTGGGACGTTTTTCTTCTATAAAAGAAGCACAGGAATATTTGTTGAAAGATTGGACATGTCCTGAAACATTTCATATTGGCGCTATGAACAACAAAGTTATTTCCCTGTATATCTCGAAAAATAAGAAGACTGTGTCATTTTCTCAGTACGTATACGGTTACGAGATAAAAAAATATGTAGATAACTTTAAGATAGACAAAAATGGAAACATTGTTCATCTTCAGCATTCTGAAAATAAAGAAGAAATAAACAATCGCACCCAAAACAATAAACAAATGTCTTTGAAACAAATGTAAGACAGAAAGGCGCGAAAGGTAAAGTTGTCAATAGAAATTGATCAATAGAGGACGAAAATAAACATATCAGAGATAAGAAAAGAGTATGTTTCGAATGTTTTTGTGGTATACTTTCATTATGTATTAGCCGTAAAATAACCTATAACTCAGGAGTTCGGAGCATAGCATCTCTCAACATTATTCATGAATAGTGAAAAGATAGAGAGAAAGAATAAAAAATTTAGTACCTTTGTATCGTTTATTAAACGATATAAATGAAATTGGAAACGAATAAAAGAATGGAATTTTACGATACAGTCTTATCGCTTGAATGGGATAGAACAGGAGAAGAAATTTACAGTAAAACGGCTTCTGACGTAGAGCGTGCGTTAAACAAACAAAATCCCAATGTGGAAGATTTAAAAGCATTGGTTTCTCCTGCTGCTGAAAATTATTTGGAAACAATGGCTCAATTAAGTCAAGCAATAACCCAAAAACGTTTTGGGAAAACAATACAGTTTTATATTCCACTTTATCTTTCTAATGAATGTGTAAATCATTGTATCTATTGTGGATTTAACCATAAGAATAAAATACGCCGTATTGTTTTAAGTGATAAGGAGATTATGAGTGAAATCCAAATAATCAAGTCTATGGGATTTGAACATATCCTTCTCGTTACGGGCGAATCCCCTAAACATGTTACTGTGGAGTATATTGAACATGTCATGCAACTGATACGACCTTACTTTAAACAAATATCCATAGAAATACAACCCCTTTCTTCTGAGGAATATCAACGATTGCAACATTCAGGACTTTATGGCGTATACGTCTATCAGGAAACATATAACAGACATCGTTATAACTGTTATCATCCAGCAGGAATGAAAAGAAATTATCAATGGAGACTGGAAACTCCTGAACGATTAGGAAAAGCAGGTATTCATAAGATTGGTTTGGGGGTTTTGCTTGGTCTGGAGGATTGGCGGATAGAATCTGTTTTTTTAGCGCTGCATTTGCGATATTTGGAAAAACATTTCTGGAAAAGTAAATATTCAATATCTTTTCCACGTATGCGTCCTCATGAAGGTAGTTTTCAGTCGGATTTTACCGTTACAGATAAACAGTTTGCCCAAATGATTTTTGCTTTTCGTTTGTTTGATAACGATATAGAAATGTCATTGACAACAAGAGAAGACCGCATATTTCGTAATAATATGTTGTCTTTGGGAATTACTTCCATGAGCGCCGGCTCTAAAACAGAACCCGGTGGTTACAGTCAAAAAGAAGCATTAGAACAGTTTTCTGTCAATGATAACCGCTCTCCGCAGGAATTGCTTGAAATGATTTCTCAAAAAGGGTATGATGTCGTTTGGAAAGATTGGGATAGTTTTGAATAATAAATAATAATGCATAAAATGGAAAGATATACTCGTCAAATCATGTTATCCGAAATAGGGGAGGATGGACAAAGGAAAATTAGAAAAACATCAGTTTTGGTAGTTGGCGCAGGCGGATTAGGTTCAGCTGTTTGTCCTTATCTTGTGGCTGCTGGAATAGGAAAATTGACGCTCATGGATGCCGATATAGTCTCTATACATAATCTGCAACGCCAAATATTATATAGAGAAACACAAACAGGTAAATCCAAAGCATTGGAAGCGAAAAAAAGTTTACAGTCATTAAATTCCGAAGTAGAAATAAATGCTGTTTGCGAAGCTTTATCCATAGAAAATGCCGTTCGTTTCGTCAAAGATACCGATATTGTTGTTGATGCTACCGACAATTTCAAAACCCGTTATCTGATAAATGACGTATGCGTGGGATTGAATAAACCTTTTATATACGGAGCTATTTGCGAATTTTCGGGACAATTGGCTGTTTTTAATTATGAACAACAAAGCACTTATCGGTGTTTGTTTCCCGACGAAAGGGAAATGATTGCATCTCAAAAACATGTTGTAGGCGTTTTTGGTATTTTGCCCGGCATTATCGGTTGTTTGCAGGTGAACGAAGTAATTAAATTGATTACCCAATGTGGGGATTTATTAAATGATAGATTATTCTGTTTGAACTTGCAAAATAATCAAACTTTTACGGTAAACATACCCTCCTCCAAAGATAGTCGAAACACTGCATTGGAAAACTTTTACAAAAATATCGTTCAACATAATTAATGTCTGTCTATAGAGTCGGAAACAGCAATCAATAGACCGTCATTGCGAGCGCAGCGAAACAGTCCCTAACCAAAGACCGCATTGATTGTTAGGGATTGCCACGTCGCTGCGCTCCTCGCAATGACGGCATTGATTGTTGCGAAAATACATTAAAGACAGACACTAAGTAAAGAAATAATGTTTTATGATAGCAAAT
>JAIROC010000534.1 GCA_031257735.1 Bacteroidales bacterium
AAAAACGCATTGATTGTTAGGGATTGCCACGTCGCTGCGCTCCTCGCAATGACGACCTCTGTTGTTACGGGGGTACTTTTCACACAACCTCGAAAGAGGCTGTGTGAAAACGCACAAAAGCGTCCAAACAGCGCCGTCATTGCGAGCGTAGCGAAGCAATCCAGAAATTTGATTACGAGTATTCTGGATTGCTTCGCTGTGTTCGCAATGACGGCGTCATGCCGACATTATAGACAGATACTAGTTAGGAACACTATTAATAGAAGACACACCAAGCGATAAAAGCATATCTCCATTAGCAAGTTTGGTGATAGCGCTTCGAGAAATATACAAGTATGAAAAGTATAGAGATCAGATATTGGCTATATTGGAAGAGAAAATAGTAAAAGGGAAAAAACGCACAGGACGTCCAGGTATGAACTTATGACCTGAGTTCGGGATAAGAAAAAAGGCAAGTATCCTATATTTTTATTATCTTTGTAATTGAACATAAACAAAATAATGAATATAATATGAGTATACTTACCAACGATAAAATTACTGAAATTTTCTGTATAGTGGATGATTTCTGCAAAGAATTCGCACTCGAACTCGAAGCACAGAAGGCGCTACAGTCCGACAAGGGTAAAAAACAAAGAAATCGTTCCTGTCGAATGTCAGATAGTGAAATCATCACCATCCTGCTACTTTTTTACTTCGGGACATTCCGCAATTTCAAGCATTTTTATCTCACTTATATAGGAGATCACTTGAAAAAGAATTTCCAAAACAGTTGTCATACAATCGTTTTGTAGAGATAGAACATGGCGTTTTTGTACCAATGATGTTTTTCCTCAACACTGTTTGTTTCGGAAAATGTACAGGGATAACATTCGTAGATAGCACCAAAATTGCTGTCTATAACAACAAACGCATTAAACGAAACAGCGTCTTTAAGGGTATTGTCAAAAGGTAAAAGTACAATGGGATGGTTTCATGGATTTAAACTGCACTTGATTTGTAATGATAAGGGAAAACTACTCAGTTTTTGTCTTACACCGGGAAATGTGGATGATAGAAACCAATATGTTTTTAATGTGTTGATAAAAAATATATTTGGTAAATTATTCGGAGCTATAGGTTATATTTCTTCTTTCCTTTTTAGGATGCTTTCGGATAAGGGTATTCATCTTGTAACTGGCATGAAAAGCAACATGAAAAATCGTTTTGTGAAACTTACAGATAAAATCTTATTGCGTAAGCGATCTATAATAGAAACGATTAATGATATGTTGAAAAACATTTGCCAAGTAGAACACTCGCGACATCGTTCATTGCACAACTTTATTATGAACATAATTGCTGCTATTGGCGCTTATTGTTTTTTAGACAAAAAACCTTCCATTCAGTTTGATATGGAAGATGATAAAAGGGAATCATTCCTTTTATATTGATTTTTTACTTTAATAGAACTATCAAAAACCTTCTACTATTTTCCATGTAGGATGAGGGCGTGTTCTATTTTGATGAGCTGTTTTTTTGATGATGCTTATCCCGAACTCAGGTTTGTCTATTCGTTTCTCCGTCTACCCGTTTACTTGTCCACTTGTCTACTCGTTTCCTCGTCCACTAAAAAAAAATAAAAAAGATTTGTTTCGTTCGGTAATTTTTAGTACCTTTGCAGGCAAATAAAATACATTATTAGAAAGTAATTATGAGTGAGTTGAACCGAGACGAAAATATGTTGGAACAGAATAATCAGAGTTATACCGCCAGCAATATTCAAGTATTGGAAGGATTGGAAGCTGTTAGAAAGCGTCCAGCAATGTATATTGGAGATATTGGAGAAAGAGGATTACATCACTTAGTATATGAAGTAGTAGATAACTCCATTGATGAAGCATTAGCAGGTTATTGTAATAATATAGATGTAATTATTCATCCAGATAATTCAATCAGCGTATTGGATGACGGACGAGGTATCCCTACAGATTTACATGAAAAAGAACAACGATCTGCTTTGGAAGTTGTAATGACAGTATTACACGCAGGAGGAAAATTTGACAAAGGATCGTATAAAGTATCCGGCGGATTGCATGGTGTTGGAGTTTCCTGTGTAAATGCTTTGTCCAAGTATTTGAGAGTTGAAGTTTTTAGACAAGGGAAACATTTTTTACAGGAATATGAATATGGAAATCCTTTATCCCCTGTTAAAGCGATAGGAGAATCCACGAAGACGGGAACCTATATTTATTTTACGCCTGATGACAGCATTTTTGACATATTGACTTATAAATATGATACGCTTGCTGCCCGTTTACGGGAACTTGCATTCCTAAATAAAGGTATCCATTTAACGTTGAAAGATTTGAGACCTGTTCAGGAAGGGGAAGAACAACCATCTGCCGTTTTCTATTCGGAAAAAGGATTGATAGATTTTATTTCTTATCTGGACGGCAACAGAGAAAAATTAATACCAAGTCCTATTAATATAGAAGGAGAAAAAAATGAAATTCCTATCGAAATTGCCATGCAGTATAATACTTCCTATTCCGAAAACTTACATTCCTTCGTAAACAATATTAATACAATAGAAGGAGGAACGCATTTAACGGGATTTCGTCGTGGCTTGACGCGTACTTTGAAACAGTATGCAGAAAAGACGGGACTGTTGAGTAAACTGAAGTTTGATATTTCTCCTGAAGATTTTAGAGAAGGATTGACAGCCATTATTTCTGTAAAAGTACAGGAGCCTCAATTTGAAGGACAAACAAAAACCAAGTTAGGGAATAGCGAAGTAGAGAGCGTGGTCAGTCAAATGGTAAGTGAAATGCTTTCCAATTATTTGGAAGAAAATCCCAAAGAAGCAAAATTGATAGTAGAGAAGGTTGTTTTGGCGGCTACTGCCCGTCATGCGGCACGTAAGGCAAGGGATTTGGTACAGAGAAAAAGCGTTTTATCAGGGTCGGGATTGCCGGGTAAACTTTCGGATTGTTCTGATAAAGACCCTGTCAAGTGTGAACTCTTTATTGTCGAAGGGGATTCGGCAGGGGGAACGGCAAAACAGGGAAGAGATAATAAAACACAAGCTATATTGCCTTTGCGGGGAAAAATACTGAACGTGGAAAAAGCCATGCAACACCGTATATTGGACAATGAAGAAATAAAAAATATGTATACGGCTTTGGGCGTAACTATTGGCACAGATGAAGATCCCAAAGCCTTGAATATAGATAAACTGCGTTACCATAAAATCGTTATTATGACTGATGCGGATGTGGACGGAAGCCATATTGCAACGCTGTTATTAACTTTCTTTTTTCGCCACATGCGTGAATTGATAGAATTGGGATATATTTATATCGCAACTCCTCCTTTGTATTTGGTGAAAAAAGGAAAAGAAGAAACTTATTGTTGGTCAGAAGATGAACGTATCGCTATTTTAAAATCATTACAGGAACAGGGAAAAGAAAAAGGCGTACATGTTCAACGTTATAAAGGTCTTGGGGAAATGAATGATGAACAATTATGGTCAACAACAATGGACCCGATGCATCGCACATTAAGACAGGTAACCATAG
This sequence comes from Bacteroidales bacterium, assembly GCA_031257735.1. Classification (GTDB taxonomy): domain Bacteria; phylum Bacteroidota; class Bacteroidia; order Bacteroidales; family WCHB1-69; genus JAIROC01. The sequence continues at coordinate 3,561 of JAIROC010000534.1, forward strand.
ACAATGCTATAGAAGCCGATTATGTTTTTTCCATGTTAATGGGTGATGAAGTGCCGCCGCGTAGACAATTTATTGAAAAAAATGCACGCTATGCGAAGATAGATGCTTAATACTTTATTGAATATAAGGCTGGTAAATTTTATCAGCCTTTTTACTTGCTATATAAAAACATTCATAGCAAAATAAAAAAAAGATTGACAAACGAAGAAATGATTATTAAGTAAATAAAAATTGACAGGCAGATGAAGATAATTTGTACAGGTCTCAATTATAAAAGTCATATAGACGAGTTTGCTTATCCTAAACCCGATAAACCTTTGTTTTTTCTAAAACCAGATACCTCTCTGTTATTAAAGAACAGACCTTTCTTTTTGCCTGATTTTTCTCATGACGTACAATATGAGTTGGAATTGGTTGTACGGATTAATAAAGTAGGAAAGTGTATTCAAGAACGTTTTGCTCATACGTATTACGATGCAGTAGGTTTGGGGATTGATTTTACGGCAAGAGATTTACAGAAACAATGCCAAAAATATGGAGAACCTTGGGAAATAGCAAAAGGTTTTGACAGTTCTGCAGCGGTCAGTAATTTTATTTCATTATCGGATTTACTGCCTGTTGATAATTTGAACTTTCATTTAATTCTTGACGGGAAGAAAGTACAACAGGGGAATACCTCTGAAATGCTTTTTTCTATAGATTATTTGATTGCTTATATCTCACAATTCATTACCTTAAAAACAGGTGATTTATTATTCACAGGAACGCCTTCCGGTGTCGGAAGAGTTGAAATTAATAATCACCTGCAAGCCTGTTTGGAAGGTAAGAAATTATTAGACTTTTACATTAAATGATTTTTTAATCATTAATGTCCCTTTGACAAAGCAAACCGTTTTTCCTGCAGTTTCGTCTATTCTTCTTTTAGTTTACCATTTACCCAAAAATCGAGATACTGATATTCCTTTGTTTTCTTAGAATACAGTTCAACGGAATAATAGGGTTTTGTTGTTGATGTTTTAATAGACCAACCCTGTTTAATTTGTTCTTTGGGATAATTTTTATCAATATATGTACGTATGGAAGACGGTATTCTGTTTATATCGGCAACAACTGTCTTTGTATACATCCAATCGTTGGATTTGCTGGAAAATATAGCTGTATTCTGTCCATATTGATCGGTATAGGAAGCAGCCCAATCTCCATCTTCATTTTCTTCCCATGATACATTTTTTGCACGGGGATATTTTGTTTCAAAAGCAGTAATTATTTCTGGATTAATCTTTAGTTTGATTTCCTGGTTAAAAATTTTTTCTTCGGTTTGTTCCTGTTCTTCTTCTTTTAGTTTGCCATTTACCCAAAAATCAAGATGCTGATATTCTTTTGTCTTTTTGGCGTACAGTTCAACGGTATAATAGGGTTTTGTATTTGGTGTTTTGACAGACCAACCCTGTTTAATTTGTTCTTTGGGATGATTTTTATCGATATATGTACGTATGGAAGATGGTATTCTGTTTATATCTGTAACAAGCGTTTTTGTATACATCCAATCGTTGGACTTGTTGGAAAATGTAGCTGTATTCTGTCCATATTGATCGGTATAGGAGGCAACCCAATCTCCATCCTCATTCTCTTCCCATGATACATTCTTTGCACGGGGATATTTTGTTTCAAAAGCAGAGACTATTTCTGATTTAATGTCTTGTTTGACTGCTTCAGTTTTGACTGCTTCAACTTTGGGTTCTTCAACTTTGGGTTCTTCGACTTTGGTTTTCTCAACAATAGTTTGTTCTTGTTCCTGTTTGGGTTCTTCTTCTTTCTTAAAAGTATCTTCAAGTTTCAAAAAATCACCATCTCGTGTAAACCATGCTGTTGCATGAGGCTGATTAATCCCATCTCTTTGAATAACGATTCGATAAACTTCTCCTTCTTCTTCAAATTCTTCATATTCTTCGTATGCAATATCCTTATAGATATAGTCAGGATAATTTACTGTTACCCATCGTTGAATAGACCATGGAAGTTCATCTTCCGTAAATTTCACAGAACGAACACCCATTTGTCTTGATTTCTCAAATTCTTTACTTAATTTTTCTTCTTCTTTGGCTTGTTTTTTATCAATTTTATCTGTCTTTGTTCCTTTTGTATCTGTTTCGAGTGGTTCTTCCGCACGAATATATTTTCCCGACTTATCTAAATAAACAATAGTTTCCCATTTCTTTTTTATATTCTGTTTCTCGAAGATACTTATCATAAACATATCCTTACTCTTGTCTTCGGAACTTCTCCGCTTGACAGTATTAATTTGATACTCCTGATAATAAAGATCAATACTTTTTATACAGGCAGAAGGTAAACGGTCTATTTCCCATTCTTCTGTTGTTTCAATCCATGCGCCTTCTTTTGTATAGGTTACTGTGGACGGAATATTCCGATAAACACAATTCACAATATATATTTCTCCTTTATCCTTATAAAATCTCCATACGGCGTCAGTTGCTGTTCCATACCGTTTTTTGTATGATGATAATAGTTCGGGAGGTAGATTTTCTTCTGATACAAGAGTAGTATCAACTATTTTTTCTTTTTTCGATTTCCCTTTTTGAGCAAAAACAGATACGGATAAAGCAATAAACAATATCCCTATTATCATCCATCTTGCATTAAAATCTCTAAGTTTATTCATAATTAAAAATCTTCTGTGATTATTATCTGTATTTATAATATGTTTTATAGACAGGTTTTCCTATGGCAATAGAGACGCCTGCCTCTCCTTTTGCTGAGATTGTATTTACTTTTTCTATACTTGACGAATAAAGCATACCTCTGTACTGTAAATCTTTGTGATTATCTTCATATAGCAAATCTCCATTGCTTATGCCTTTTAAATTCATAAAGCCATAATCAAATGTAGCTCCTACAAAAACATTTATCATTTTTGATACTTCAAAGGAGTAACCCATACTTATTGTCGCCGCGATATTTATTGGTATTTGTAATTTGCCTGAAAGTGATTTACTTGTTTCTTTACCAAAACCATGGTTAGGCAATCCAAACAGTGTTACATTCCATTCGGGATAATAACCCTGTACTTCCAATTCTCCGCGTGTTACCTGATAATTTGCCATCAATGGCATTTGCAGTTTCACACCCATGTTTATGTATATCATTCTTCGTTTGTTTAGACCAAAGTCATATCTATATTGAAGTTGTATCGGGATTTCCAGAAAAAAAATACTTTGCTTTTCATGCCAATCCCGAAAATAAATATCTTTTCTATACATGTCCCCCTGGTCGTCAATTTGATTATCAAACGAAATTTTTGCGCCGTTTAGATATCCATTGGTAGAACCCATAGTAAATTCCAATCCTGCACCAATTCCCCATTGAGGCGTAAAATAAAAACTGTAGGAAACATCTCCCCCAAAGCCTGTGCGTGGGTTGCATTCGCCCTTATCCAAATTATACAGTAAAGAAACCAAACCTACATTACCACTAACGTTGATATTTTGATTTGTTTGTCCAAAAACGGTAAAACTACACAACATTATTACTCCAATCAATAACCGATTATTCATAATATATTTTCTTTTATTTACGATGTCTATTGTTAAAATTTATAACTATCAATTCAATCTACATTTATATCATTTGTCTCTATAAAGGTGATTTTTTTGTTTTGCAAAGGTATAATATTTTTTTGTATATCCAGCCAATCCTTCCATTTATTTTTATATGTTTATTTCGCACAACATAAATAACGCAATATCAATCCTTCATTAATTGAAAATTGAAAATTGAAAATTGAAAATTAGCTAACGCATAATGACGTTCGCTATTGTCTGAATCAGCCCCGTAGTGAAGCAGAGAGCGCCGTAAATAATTATGAATTATGAATTATGAACACAAATCATTAACGCTTGCTTACGTCTAAGTTCGGGCGAAGAATAGCCCGTTAGGGCTTACATATCAATAGAAGACGAATAGCTCCCAACAAAATAGAACTCCGTACGGAGTTCCACAACAAATTTCATCGCTTTTTCTATCAATATGAATGCCCTTCATTAATTGAAAATTGAAAATTGAGTCCACTCCGAAAACCCCAATCGAAAGAAATACAATAATATTTTCACAATGAGATTAGCGAATAAACAGTCGGAGGAAAGAAAGAATGGGAA
>JAIROC010000076.1 GCA_031257735.1 Bacteroidales bacterium
AAGGAAAAAACGTATATACCTTTTTCATTATCTATTCCCTGATTATAAGAGATAAATACTTTAAACAAAAGGAAATGCTATAAGTGTTTTTTTTTAATTGAAAATTGAAAATTGAAAATTGAAAATGAGCTAACGCATGATGATGTTCAATCAACGCCGTCATTGTGGGGCAAGCCCGCAATGACATAAGGAGTCTACTCATTTCTTTCGAGCGTCAGTTCATTATTCATTATTAATTGTTAAATGCTCTTTTCTCCACACGATTGGCGTTTTTCCTGTGTTTTTCAGAAACAGCTTTCCAAAATAATTGTTACTGCTAAATCCGATAGTGTTGGCAATCTCTTTGACAGACATATCCTGATATTCAATCAAGAGTCGTTTTGCTTCTTCAATCCTTAAATCGTTAATCCATTCACGAAAAGTCTTGTTCATGTGTTTGTTGATGTGAAGCGAAAGGTATTTGCTGTTTGTTCCGATATGACGAGAAACATCACCAATTGTGATTCCGTTTTGTCGGAAGTGTTTGCCGTCTATCCAATGATTAAGATTACTGTCTATCGTATTTTGAGCCATGGAAGAAAGATGAACTTTTTTAGTTTCCGTCAGTTCGACCTTAATCTCTGTCAGTATGTCGGTATCTTCTATTTCGTCGGTGTTCATCGCTTGCGCAATGATATGAAACTGATGAGCATAATTGATAAACCGTATAGCAAAAAAAGTGTAGAAAATATCGCAAACAAATGTAAAAATCAATGCGCCAAACATCGACATAAATATAACAGAAAACAATGCCATTATGCCTATGGTAAGCGCAGCAAAAAACGAAAATGACACCCAACGCAAATGTTCCGCTTGTTCGTCAGAATAGTAGTTGTTCATCCTGTAGCGGAACTGTCGGTAACTTCTGAGAAATAAACGTGTATATCTGACCAACAGTAGAATGTACAGTCCTGTAAATCCATAGAAAGCAAAGGCAAAAAATTCATGAGAACAGAAGATATAAACAACAAAAACGATTATAAACAACAAGATTACAGGAATAATTTCCCGTAAAATATACCTCCACCCCGGAAAACGTACTTCCAAAAGCGAAAGCATTACAAAGGTGAACAGCAAGGCTTGTGATGCGGCAATAGTCAGGGTTATGGTTTGCAGTAAGGGGATGTTCTCTTCTGACTTGTTGCTGAACATATATTCTATCACATTGACAAGAAAGAAAAATAAATAAGCACAAGCTAATGCGTAACGCGCCTTGCGGTAGTTGCTCAACAAAGGAATCTCAGGTTTGACCGTAAAAAGTAATATCAACCCACAAGTCAGTACCAAAGCCCCTGTCATAAAAATGGAAATAATATCGTATAATTCGTGCATCAAGATTTTTTTGTTTTTATGTCATCTATATGAACAAAACGTTTTATTAAACGCTGATGTCTCATCGCGTTATCAACGCACCTGTCCACAATATTATTGCAATTATATATTGATAATACAATTATTACATTTTACGTCATTATAAGCGCGTAGCTTGGTAAACCCTTTTTGTGCGTTGTATTCGTCTTTGTATAAAAAGAAACAACCTTTGAAAATGATTGGTTTCCCGCAGAACTCGCAGAAAGACGCAGAGAATATAGAAAAGTTTTTTTCTGCGTTTTTCTACCGGGTTCTACGGAAAAATAAATTTATATCTTAGCCTCACAACTTTATCTAATGCGTAATTTGGGTTTAATAGGTAGAAATAAGGTTCTGTGTATTGTGTATTAATCGGTAAGGGTTACACTTACATAACCTGAAATTCATAGAAAACAATTTTGTCATCCTTGCCCACGCTTTGTCAACCATGAAAATGACTCTTGAATACCCTTACCATGATGAGGGTTATCTTCGTAGAGGGTGTATTACATTCGTCCTTATCCCCTCATTAGTCATTGTTTTATATCTCTTCTATTAGATATTTATCTTTTCCGATGAAAATCACGGATAAGAATCTCACATCAGTACGACCTTCAAATAAGTACGATGAGCGATATTTTTGTAGTTGTGTACGGGCTTTTTCGCATTTTCTTTTCAATACGGTATTTTTCCAGGGCTTTACTTCTCCTTTTTTGACATATTTAATTTCCCAAACCCATTCGTAAGGTGTTTCGGAAAGAGGATGACGGCGTTGCATATAAATGTCCATATAACCATGTTCCACTTCCATTTCTGTGATAGGTAAATAGGTCTTGCTCTGGAATAGTCCACACATAAGTACTATTTTGATATACTTTTCATCAAAATTTTTTAGATCTCGATTTGATAATCTACTTAATATTTTTTGACTGATATAATCAAGAAAAGGTCGAGGATTACCTTCACAAGCAAGAATGTCAACTGCTATTCGTTGTTCTTGACTATTAATCATTACTTTTTTGTTGTAATCTTCGGTTATCTTTAAAATATAATCCCAATAGATTGTGCGTATAGAATAGTTCGGTATTTTAAGATAGGTTATACCTCCTTTTTTCTTATCAATTGTCAGTAATCCGAGATAGAACAATAAAGAAGTGAAATATTCATTGTCCTGCAACTTATCTATGGAAAATCTATGAATAATATCAGAACCAATACCGTTATCTTCTGCTATTTGTACTAATTGCGTTCGATTTTCCTCATGCTGTACCAATTGCTTTAATCTACCGTAATCCATTGTCAGATTATCATCAATAATATTTTCGATAGTTCCGTCTTTGGATATACTGTCGAGTAAATAAAGCATCATTGTAGGGTTGTATACTTTATGTTCGCCATCGGGATGAAAAAGATAACCGTTGTATAATAATTCTATATTTATATTCATCATACTTAGATCAATGCCCGTTTCCTTCGTTAGTGTATTGACCTCTTCCTGTGTGAAGCCTAACATTTCGTTGTATCTCTTTTTAAGGGACAGATTATTTGCAATATTGAAGCCACTCGTAATATCGTCAAGCATAATAGGGGTTATTCCTGTGAGAATAATACGGTCTATTACTGTTTCAGCTCCTTTTTTTAATGTCTCGTAAAAATCACGTATGATTCCGTTTGCTCTTACTGTATGCTTGTATAGGTTATCTCCTGCAAATGTACCTTGCGCTATCATGTCATTAGCGAAATGATCATATTCATCAATAATAATAAACATTTTTTTGCCGGCGGCTTCTGCTGCATTAATGGCTTTTCGTAATGAAGCAACGCCCGGTTGTTCAATATCTATTTGTTTATTGTAAATATCTCCTTCGGGAAAAAGATGTTTATATCTATTCAAAAAACCACGAACATTATCTTGTATCTCGCCTGAAAGAGAAGCTGTAAAAGCCTCTTCATTTGTTGTATCCAAACCTGAAAAATTAACTTTCAAAACCATGTAAGTATTATGTTTTGGTGTTGGATGTTTACCGATATACAGGTCTCCGAAGAGTTGCTCGAATTTGTCTGCCTGATTAATGTCATAATAATTTGACAGCATTGAAAAAAATAAACTCTTTCCGAATTTACGTGGACGGGTCAAAAATAAATTCTTATTATCTTCCTGTTCCAACAATTCGATATACTGTGTTTTATCTATGTAAACATAGTTTTCCGTTCTTATACTTTCAAAGTTTGTATTGCCGTAAGGTATGCGTTTTCTTTTTTTCGTTTCCATAATCGTTGATGATTGTTAATGATGATGATTGCAAAGGTAACACTTTTTTAATTATGATCCGAAGTGAAGAGCAGTGTAGCTAATCAGTGAACAGATGACGGATAGACGTGTAGACGTGTTTTGTCCATTCGCCCTTGTTTTCTCATTATTCATTAGTCATCAGATTTCACACCCACATAACCAATCCTGCATCTTGTGGATAAGGCAATAATTTGTTTTGAGCGTATATCCGTATGGCGTAGTTATAGAAGCCTGATTTCTGCGGAGAACCTTTGACGATAAACTTTGCGATATTGTTCTTTACTTCTGACAATTCGGCGGTATATTTTTCTGATATTATATTTTTTGTATTTTTCGACTGATTGGAGATGACAACTTCCACACCTATGTCTGTCGGATTTAATTGCTTGAGATTTATTTCAATTTCTCCTGTGAAATCTTCTTTGAGGTTCATAGGATTTTTCTCGTAATCAGGAAACTTAGCGCTGATAACTTCCAATTCATCCCAAGACTTTTGAGTGTTCTTTTTCCAATCAGAGATTGCGATAGCCAACTTGCATTCATCTTTTCGCAACAGTTCCGAACGTTGATATAATTTATCATAATATTTTCTTTTGTAATCGTCAATCATGCGTTTGGTTGTAAACTGAGGAGCAATCTCTCCGATTGAATTTTTCATATATTCAATCCAGCCGTTAGGGATATTGTTTTCGTCCCGTTTGTAAAAGAGTGGAACAATATCGTTTTCCAAGATGTTGTAAATCATCTGGGCATCCAATTCATTTTGAAACTCCTGATTCTCATAAACCATTTCTTCGGGTAATGCCCAACCTGCATGCTTGCGATAACCTTCTACCCACCAGCCATCAAGTACGCTAAAATGTAAAGCCCCATTCATTACCGCTTTCATTCCGCTTGTTCCTGATGCTTCTTGAGGACGGGTAGGCGTATTCAACCATATATCAACTCCCTGTACTAATTTTTTCGCCAGACTTATATCATAATCTTCAATAAAAATTATCTTTCCCAGAAACTCCGATTGTTTTGATATTGAAATTATTTTTCTAATCAGATCCTGACCTGCCTTGTCGTTGGGATGCGCCTTTCCTGCAAATAGTAATTGTACAGGCATATCCTTGTTGTTTAATATGGCGGACAGTCTGTCTAAATTTCGCAATATCAAATCTCCGCGTTTGTAGGTCGCAAATCTCCGCGCAAAACCAATGGTAAGTACATTTTCGTTGATGTTTTCCAATACTTCAACCATGTCTTTGGGAGCTTCGTAGCGTTTTACCCAATTACTTTTTAATCGATTTCTTACATATTCTACCAATTTATACCTTTGCTTTTGTCTGATTGACCAGATTACAGCATTATCAACCTGATGTATTTTATTCCAATACTGCGGATTTGAAAGATCGTTTAAAAATCCATCGCCAAATTCTTTTTCGTAGAGTAACTTCCAATCTTTTGCTGTCCATGTGTTGTAATGAACGCCATTGGTAACATAACCAATATGATTTTCTTCGGGGAAATAACCTTTCCACAGTCCGGCAAACAATTCCTGTGAAACTTTTCCATGCAGTTCCGAAACACCATTAATTTCCTGAGAAACATTAGCCGCTAAATAACTCATCGAAAATTTATCTTCGGGATTAAGTTTACCCAATTTCATCATCTCTTCCCACGATATTTTCAGCCTTTCGGGATAATGAGACATGTATTTACGTATCAGATTTTCATCAAACAAATCATGTCCTGCGGCGACGGGTGTGTGTGTAGTAAACAAAGTCGAAGAACGTATAATTTCCAATGCTTCTTCAAATTTTAAATTTCGTTTTGTACGAAGTCTTCTTAATCTTTCGAGACCAATAAATGCGGCATGTCCTTCATTACAGTGATATATGTTCGGATGAATACCCATATCCCGCAAGGCTCTGATACCTCCTATTCCCAAAATCATTTCCTGTATAAAACGACATTCCAAATCGCCTCCATACAATTTATAAGTGATGGCTCTGTCCTGTTCCTGATTTTCTTCCGTATCGGTGTCCAACAAAAACAAAGGTATCCTGCCTACATCTACTTTCCAAATTTTCAGATAAACTATTCTTCCCGGAAAATGAATAGATACTTTCCGCTGAACTCCATTTTCATCTCGTACAGGAATAACCGGCATTTTCCCAAAATCCTGATAGATATATTCTGCTTGCTGTTCTCCGCGTATAGAAATTTTTTGCTTAAAATATCCATGTCGATACAACAAACCCATTCCTGCCATATCCGTATTTGTATCACTCGCTTCTTTCAAATAATCTCCTGCCAAAATACCCAATCCGCCGGAAAAAATTTGCAGATTATCATTAAGCCCATATTCCATACTGAAATAGGCAATTTTGGGTGTTGTTTTGTTTTTTCCTCCTTCGATATAGTTACGAAATTCAGCGTATACCCTGTCATACATTTCAAGAAAAACAGTATCTCTTTCCAATTCTTTTATCCGTAACCATGTGATTTCTTCAAGAAAAGCAACAGGATTATATGAGGATGCTCGCCAAAGTTTAGGGTCTATGTATTTAAACATTTCACTTGCGTTATAATTCCAAGTCCACCACAAATTCAGAGACATTTCTATTAATCCGCTAAATCGTTCGGGCATTATTGTCTGGATTTCAAATTTTCTCCACACAGGAGTTTGTGCTTCTTCGCTAAACACCTCTACAGATGCACGTAATTGTTGTGGTTTGTCGATGATTTGGGTTCTTCGTTTTTCCACTTTCTCCAACGCAATGGTATATAATTTAAGATATTCATTGATGAAATTTTTCCACAGCGCCATGTTGGAAATTCTGACGGCAGATGCCGAAAGTTTTTGCCGATCTTCTTCCGACAAGGCTATAAAATAATTTATTGCGCTTGTCAGTTCGTTTGTAACGTATGAAAAATTATCATCATTTCTGTCAATCACCCTTACGCATTTATCATCCGTATCTAAAATTTTCTGTACCCATTTACCAAAACCCGCCAAATCGGTTGTGATGGCAGGAATGCCAAATGCAATGCTTTCCAAGGGAGTATATCCCCATGGTTCATAATACGAAACAAAAACAGTCAAATCTATTCCCGTCAATAAATCGTAATACGGAAGATTAAAAATTCCGTCATTGCCATTCAAATAAGACGGAACAAAAATTACTTTTACCTTATCTTCCGGTCTGTTATAAAGCTGGTTTTCCTTTATCAACCTGATAATAGGATCTGTTTCTACATCATGGAGATTGTGCGTAAGATGATTATCTTCTATTTTCCTGTCTCCGTCTATATCGTACAAATTATTATACAATGACTTTTTAAATCCGTAGTTATTGCCCGGAACAAGAATATAAGCCAGAATTTCTTTCTGTAAATGAGTATCTTTATTCAGTTCTCCAAGCGAATTAATAAACAAATCATATCCTTTGTTGTGCATTTCATAACGACCGGATGTTGCAATGATAACAGGTTCTGTTTCATATTTATTTTCTGTGAGTATTTCGGCAATGTGTATGAATTTTTTCCGTGACAATTTTCGTTTTATAGCGTATTCTTCTTCATTGGGAACAAAATTATTTTCAAATCCATTCAAAGTGATAACATCAACTTCCTTATTGAGCAATTGGCGACATTCAAGCGCTGTTATTTCGCTCACCGTAGAAAAAGCGTCTGCTTGTTGAGCGCTTAATTTTTCGAGACAATGTTTAGAAATAACATTAAAATCATTAGCAACAACGTCTCCATTGACAGTCGCCAAACTTTTATAAAGCGGATACGCATTTCCAGCGATACATCTCCCGACAACGGTTGCATGCGTGGTGAATACGGTTGCTATTTGCGGCATTTGCTTCTCTAAGTACAAAATACCTGTTCCCGTCATCCATTCATGAAATTGCGCAATGACAGAATCATATACGGAAAGATTAAAACGTACAAAACTTTCTATCACCTTACCTGCGGCATAACCAAACAAAGCAGGTTCAATATAATCCCATTGTCCAGAGAGCGAATCCAATTTATAATCTTCCCAAAATTTGTAAAGAATACTGTCTTTATTATCAATATAATTTGAAAAATCGACTAATATAGTAACAGCTTTACCTGGCGCTTTCCATCTTCCAATCCTGACTCTTAATCCTTCTGTTTCCGCCACTTTTTTCCAACTGACAAACAAGGTAGTATCTTCTTCAAATTCCTGATGTTCTTTTGAATCATGCCATATATCAGGACCTATCATAATCAGTTGTTCGCAATTCTCCAAAAGAGACAGCATTTTCGTAGAGATAACAGTATGTATTCCCCCAACTTTATTACAAACTTCCCAACTTACCTCAAAAATATATCCGAGTTTATTTATTTTATCCAACATTTTTATCCTTTTTTTAAAGAGTGCAAAGGTAGCATAAAAAATCAATTACTCGTCTTTGAAAGTAAATAGTTACAGCCTTCACTACGGGTCATAATCTATAATCTATGATTGTTTTTCGTCCACTGTTTTTTACCTCTTAAGACGAATTATAAAGTCACTCAATATGTTCATATAATTAACAAAAGCTTCGTATGGAGAATTATAGGGATTAAAATATTTATGAACGTCTCCGTCTGAAAACCATTTTGTACACATGTAATAGAAATGGTCGCTGGTTTGCAAATAGAGCCAATCTTTCCATATATCGGGAGAATTAATTTCTTTTACCTTTTCATAAAGTTCATAGAGATTATTAAATGCTTCATTCTGCAGTTCATTTCCTAGCCATGCCGTAAGATCACGTTCTTCGTCTGCCCATGAAATCGGATAGGGAATATGTATTGTTCCTACAGGGTCTGAATGTTTTATCAAATCACTCGGCGTTGAAAATGTATAGTTAGAATATTTAAAAACGGCATTAGGCAATGCTCGTAAAAAATGAAAGATGCCTGTTTCTTTCCATTGATGTTCTCCGAATGTTTCATAATCCATAAACAGATTCACTGTTTCTTCTTTGGCATCTAAGGCATTCAGCCAACTTACAAATTTTTCGGTAGTCAAAGGAAATTCGTCCCAATCTCTGTTTGAAAACCGAAACGCAATGTCATCCGAAAGTTTAAAATTTTTAAGCAAGATTTTCAATTTTGGTTTTATCGTGTTACAGTATATATAATTAGGACTTTTCCAACCAAGAATATGTTTTGCTCCTTCGGTGATCATTCCTTCATAGCCCATATCTGCGATATATTCGCCAATTTGATCGGAATAAATCAATTCTGTATTTCTGAAAACTTTCGACTCAACGCCAAAAACTTTTTTCATTTTATCTCGATGCATGTTAACCTGCCGTTCAAATTCTGTCCTATCCTTAAGTGATGACAAAGAATGTGCATAAGTCTCTGACAAAATTTCTACATTACCCGTTTGAACAAGTTGCTGAAAACTTTCCAAAACATCAGGTGCATATTTTTCAAATTGATCAATAGCTACCCCTGAAATCGAAAATGAAATCTTGAAATTAGAGCCATATTCTTTGATAAGTTCAAGAAAAGTTTGATTGGTAGGAAGATAACACTTCTCCGCTACTTTTCTCATGATAGACTGATTTTGGTAATCATCATAATAATAATGATCATTCCCAATGTTAAAAAACTTGTACCTTTTTAACCTGAAAGGTTGATGTACCTGAAAATAAAAACAAATTGTACGCATATTTCTTTAATGTTTTAATATTCGATTAGAAGATTATGAATAAGGCAACAGATCGAAATCCTTTAATAGATTTTGCACAAAAATTATACCTTATTTATTTGGATTTAGAAGGATATTTCATCCATCCTAAATATTTTCTCATAGAACGAGGAAACATAAAGAGAAAATGTTTATCTTTGCAACTTGAAAAATGAAACAATAAGAACATTGATAATACTAAAAAGATGAAGCGGGTTTTGTCCTGTATGAATGAAAAATGAAAATGAATTTGCAATGAATAACACCATCAATATAGGAAGAAAAGATGTGATATGGAATTATGCTGCTACATTTCTGCAAATAGGGGTAGGTGTTATTTTATTACCTTTTATTTTGCGAGTATTTCCACAGGAAACAGTAGCGATTTGGACAATCTTTACCACTATTAT
>JAIROC010000112.1 GCA_031257735.1 Bacteroidales bacterium
CCCACTTGCCGAGCCCCTGTGACAATTAAAGGCATCCGGCCGGAAGAATTTTTCCATTCTAAAAGTTTATACGCAATTTTACGTTCCATTTTGTGTTGTATTATTACATTTTTACGTTCCTAAAAATGCAAAGGTAATACATTTTTCCGAACGAATGGATTTTGCGATTGTTAATAATTAATAAAGATGAGAGTTACCCCCCCTTATATTATTTTTATATAAAATATTTGTCGTATCTTTGCCGCGCAGTCCCGGTAACTTCCTCTCTCGAATATCAAATGTCGATGATGAAGCCGGGTTTTTTTATTTTTTTCTATTAATCCCAACCGCATCACTCTATCCAACAGATAATAACAATATGTCCATACTTTCTTATTCATGATGCGAAAATAGTAAAAATCAATTATCATAAATAAAAACCGGATTTTAAAGAAATAATAATAAACGGCAGGCTACTGACAATTTGATAATCTTCTATAATTTGTCTATGCTTGCATATATTTAATATTTTAACCAATTCAACGCCTGCTCTGTAATCTCCCTGTACCACGCCTTTTCATCCACACTCGTAGCCGCAATCTCATTTGACCGTTCAAAGAATTGCTTTACCTGTTGTGATTGTGGCGTATATGCTGCCTTGTAAGAATCTTCCACCATTTTTTGAAAAACATGCAACGGTAAAGGCACAATAGTAGATTGTCCACCATAATAGCTGATATTCATTTTGTGAAGCGCATAGAAATGAGCAATACAGGCTTCATTAATGTGGGGTGCAATAAACAAACAATACGACGGTTTTCCTGTTTCTTTTTTCAATTTGGCGAGATGCCGGGTTACCGGTTCCCCTTCCATTTCATATTGGCGTTGCCCCATTTGCATAGTTACTTCAACGGTTAAACCGAAATCGCCGTAATCGCAAACTATATCCGCCATATTGCCTTGCGCGGTTGACATCGGGTTGCCATAGTCGTCGAATTTCAGATTTGCCGTTACCTGTCCGCCGTCCAGCATAGTAATTGCCCGCCATGTGTTCCATTCCAGCATTAATGGTGCATCGTACAGTGATTTATCTGCTATCTGACTGAACGTAATGTTTATATCATCGTACAAACGACAATCTTTTATTTTGGTAATTTGTTCATTTATAATGGACTCTTTGCGTTTGCCTGTTTCATCGTAAAGAATATCCTTTAATTTTGTGATAGAAAACGTGCTATCAACTTTGATATAAGGAAATTCACTTTGAATTTTACCTGATAACAAGTCTTTATTATCAGTAAATAATTGTGGAATTTCAGGATTTGCCAAATATTCCGCATACAACTTTTCTTCATCAACAAAACAAGGTTCTCTATCCGTATGTTTCAGAAAATAATCTACTTCCTGAACTTTTTCGAACGCTATAGATATGGATTTCCCGATATGCGAAATATTTACAAGTCCGGTTGCCCTTAAATAACGAAATAATGCGTCGGCATAATCACGCACGTTACTTGCCTTTGTTTGCAGAAATTTTGCAAGCGAAACGTCATTACTTTCACGTGTTTGTGTAGCGCCTGATACTATTTCTTCTCTGTAAATTGCTTCTAATTCTGCGGCTAAATATTCGTTTCTGAATGATTTATAGCTTTGTTCGGTTTGTGCTTTGGCTATCCTGAATTGTTCTATTTTTGAAACGATAATATTAAACAGACGATAATTTGTTAATTGCAAACCAAATAACATCAACTCATCAAATTTTAGCGTACCAAAATGACGGATTAAACGAAAAATTTCGAGATAGGGTTTC
This sequence comes from Bacteroidales bacterium, assembly GCA_031257735.1. Taxonomy (GTDB): domain Bacteria; phylum Bacteroidota; class Bacteroidia; order Bacteroidales; family WCHB1-69; genus JAIROC01. Next base: position 1,790 of record JAIROC010000112.1, read on the forward strand.
ACCCAAAATTTAGCAGCCTTGTCTGTTGACTTATGATATGGCGATGGCAATTGAAATTTCAGAAGTTGACGCAAAAAGATTTCTTCTTTTCGTTTGGTTTGTATTAATTCTTCACCCGCCGCCGTCAAACGAATTACGGGTGATAATGTCACAAACCCCAATGCTTTGGGTGCTCTGTTTATTCTGTCTCTTGCGCTGAATGCAGGGTCGTTAGCGCCTTCGCCATAAAAAAAACTCTCTTCCCGCAAGCGCTGCATAAATGCCTTTTGCGTTTCGATATTCCATTTTTTGCCTGTAAAATGCGTATCCAGCAATTCTATTTCGGGAATCATCCGGAACGGAGTTCTCGGAGAAGTCGTGATGAACAATATTTTACTGTCTATTCTTGCCATACTGATATGTCGTTGCATATCCGAACTGTTCGGAAAAAAGTGTTTGATAATTTGTTTGATAATTGGCGACCAAAATGTGGGTTGCAACCGATTTAAACCGGTTGCGGATATTGACGGAATAGTTTTTTGCATATTCGTCAATTATCATATCGCCATATAATTTTTCGGTTAGCGCTGTTCTGCCAATTACAAGCAATACTTTACAATTCAGGTTTTTAATGTCTTTTGCAAGCGTAATATGGCAATCATCGTCAAAACCGTTTTTATATTCTTCGTTACCATAATCAGAAAAAATACAATCATACGGTGGGTCTAAAAAAATAAAATCATACGGCTGTGCCATATCAAAAATGTCTTTGTAACCGGTATTGTAAATATCGGCTGTAGCCAGCAAATCGCTGTGTTTTTTAGTTACTAATGCCGTATTCAGATGGGTATATCTTCCGAATGGCACATTAAACTCGCCTTTGGAATTATAACGTATCATGCCAGAATAGGCTGTTTTGTTGATGAAAAAGTAGAGCAAGGCATCGGAATATTTTTTATCGGCAAGGTCGTTGAACATATCGCGCAGTTGATAATACAATTCTTCGTTTTTATCTTCAACTCGTTCATTTGGCGTTTGCCGCTTTAGTTCATCGAATTGCTTGCGATTAGCTTCGTAGATTTTCTCTATTTCGTCAAGTTCGGTTCTTAATGTCGGGTAATTGCTTTTGATTCCTGTATAAAATGCTATTAATTTGGAATTGATGTCATTAATAATAGCACGTTTAGGCTCTATATGAAAATACAAAGCCCCTCCGCCGAAAAACGGTTCTATATATCGACCTTTGTATTCCGGTATATGCTTTGATATATTGGAAATTTCGTTTGATTTTCCACCTCTGTATTTAACTAATGGCTTCATGCTTATTCCTTTTATTATCGTCCAATGTCTTCATTTTTTGTCGAATATATTTTGATTACTTTCGGCAAAGGTACAAAATAAATAAGAACAGCATTTCCAAAAGAAGAAAGACGTTGTTAACCACATGAGAATTATCATATTG
>JAIROC010000147.1 GCA_031257735.1 Bacteroidales bacterium
ACTTTATTTGAAGGTTGTTTTAAAACATTAGATGGTCCCGATGCTCCTGATTTGGCATTTCGAGAATTGGACAAAACTATTGTATTTCATATTACAAATGCAGAAAGTTCTAATAATTACAAGGAAAGCTATAGAGAATTAGATTATTCCATACCGGAAAATAGAGTAAAAATGTATGATTCTTCCTATTATGATTGGGTATATAGAATAAAGTTTGATACGGTAGTAAGAACTTCAACAGGACAAAGAGATTCAATTGTATCTATTATAGCGGGAGATTCAACGTATGAAAAATTAGCAATAACAAAATATGATACTATTCCGTATGAACAAAGTTATGTTTTTGAAGGGTATCAAGTTTTTCAATTGGTAAATGAAAATGTTGGACCTGATGAACTTTCCGATGTATCTAAGGCACAATTGGTTTATCAGTGCGATATTAAAAATGGGATAAAACAAATAATTAACTATGAGTATGATGCGAGAGTGGCGACAGAAGTCCCTGTATCAAAAGTAGAGGGGAATGATGTAGGAATTAAACATTCTTTTACTGTTACGGAAGATAAATTTGGAGGAGCATTGGTAAATCATAAAAAATATTATTACATGGCTATAGCATACGGTTATAATAATTATGAGCAATATGCAACTAGTTCCGATAATCCTGATGGACTGTATGGACAAAAGATGCCGTATTTGCAGGGAAGAGAGAATACAAGAATATATACAGTAATTCCTCATATTCCCGCTGTGGAAAACGGTGGATTAATTGCACAATCTGTTTATGGGTCTCAACCTCAAATAACACAATTGGAAGGACAGGGAAATGGAGGTTTTGCTTTGCAGTTGGAACAACAAACAATTGATGAAATTTTAAAGAATAATAAGGCAGACAGTCTAATATTTAAGCGAAATCATGGACCTATTGGCGTTAAGGTAGTGGATCCATTAAAAATGGTAGGAGCAGATTTTACATTACGGTTTTATAATCCTGATGGTTCTACAGATGCAGTAACTAAAGATACGCGATGGGAATTGATATATGGAGATTCTGTTATTCGTTCGGATACCTCTATTTTTGTTCAAAATGAACAAATGCAGGGTCATTATGAGAATGAGCAGTTTGTGTTGGATTTAGGATTGTCCATTACTATTTTTGATGCCAGATTTTCTCCTTTAGATGATTTTGTTGTTTCTGATAATCCTAATGCATATATATTGTATTCAAGCGTTGATTTTATTTCATCAACAGTTGAATTTACGAACAGCGCTCGTCCATGGCTATCTGGAGTTACAGATGAAGATGGACAAACGGCGCTAAATTGGGTTCGTGGGGGAACTACGAAAGATGGTGAGGGGAAATACTCAGGGTCTATTTTTATCCACCCTCATTCCCAGAAACGAAAAGAAGATTATTATTATCCGCTTCTTGGGACAGATGCAAAAGGGATAACAAATGGAGGAAAAGACTCATACGTTTTATATTATGATAAGAGTAAACAGTTTGGTAAAGTTTCTGACGGGTCGTCTTCTATAATATGGGCTCCATACGCATTGGCTTCTATGTATGATAATAATCCGGGCTATGGTTTTCCAAAAAGAGAAAGTTTGTCAGATACAACTTGGGAAAATGAACGGTTTATTCTGGGTGATCAGCCTTTATTAATGACAGAATTATATAGCGTATATATAGTGCTAACCTCGGATAAAGATTTGTGGACACGATGTCCTGTTGTTGAAATCTCTGATGATATTTCCTCTTCTATTGGCGGTGCGATAAGACATGATTTAAGAAAATCACCTTCGGTAAATAAAGAAGGAAAACCAGATGTAAATGGAGGAACAGGAATGGGATGGTTCCCGGGATATGCAATTTGTCTTGAAACAGGTGAAAGATTGAATATGATGTTTGGCGAAAATTCTTCATTACCGACACATAATGGTATGGATATGTTATTTAATCCTACTCCAACTATAGTGGATCCTTCGGGATATGTAATGGGAGGTGGACATTATGTATATGTTATGGGACATAGAGATTTGTTTGTTCGGAATTCAAATTATGGTGTTGAAGATGTGCCTGAGAGTCCGCTTGTGTGTCCAGCTTATGACGAAGGGAAATGGCTACAAAGACAATTTGAAGTCGCAGAAACTGACAAGACGCGTAAACATTATATCTATAAAAATGTAATGTGGACAACAATACCTTTATCTAATACTTATGAATGGTTAGAAAAAGGGAATGATGTAAAAATGACTGTTTGTGTTTCTCGTCCGTATCAAAAATGGTCTTCTGCCAAAAATACAGGAGTTGCTAATCCTAGAAATAATAATATGCCCTTGTATAGATTTTCGACAAAAGATTTAGCTACAATTTATACTCAACGTCAAGTTGCAGCATCTTATATGGATTCTATTTATGTAACACCTAATCCTTATTATGGTATGAATACTGGATATGAAACATCCCAATTGGATACGCGTATCAGATTTGTCAACTTGCCAAATAAGTGCAGAATAAAAATATTCTCTATGGATGGAACATTGATACGAATGATTGACAAAGATGATGTTACTACCTATGCAGAATGGGATTTAAAAAATGCGGCTAATATACCCATTGCTAGTGGAATGTATTTAATTCATGTTAGAGATGAAGAATATAATACTGAAAAAACATTGAAATTTTTGTGTATACAACGACCTGTTGATGTTAATGCTTTTTAGTTTAATTTATAAAATAGAAAAAAAGAATCAAAATGAGAAATATATATAGAACATTATTAGCGATTTCAATTCTAACGATTGTTGTTGTATTGATATCGTTCCCTGTACAAGCGGGGAATAAGGATAGATCAGGACAAGCTGCTGCTGTTTTTTTGTTAATTAATCCTTGGGCTTCTACGAATGGATGGGGAACGGCTGGGATTTCTCATACAAAAGGTATTGAAGCTACCTTTTCAAATGTGGCAGGGATGGCGTTTACAAAGAAAACGGAAGTTGCATATACTAATACCATTTATATGCAACGGGCAAATGTTATGATTAATAATCTTGGTGTTGTTCAAAACTTGGGAGAAACCCGTTCGGGAGTTGAACGAGGAAATATAGGTTTAACGGTGATGGTTATGACTCCGGGTAAAATACCTATTACAACGGTTGGACAGCCAGAAGGAGGATTAGGATATTTCTCCTTTACAATGATGGATTTGGGATTGTCTTATGCCCGTTCATTTTCTCAGGCAGTACACGCGGGGATTTCGTTTAATTTAAATAATCAAACAGCGCCAGACATTAGTGCAACTGGATTTACAATTGATGCGGGAATACAATATGTAACAGGAAGGAACGATCAATTCCAAATAGGTGTTGCATTGCGTAATATTGGATTACCTATTCGATTTAAAGGAGATGGAATGAATGTACGTACAGCTTTACCAGGAAATACCTTTGTTTCATCATTATTAGTCGGTACTGAAGAAGCAGAAATGCCGGTCTTATTAGCGTTAGGTGTTTCGTATGACTTTTTGTTTGGCGATAAGACAAAAACGGAAAGTGTTGAAAAAGTGAAAATTAAACGGGAAAATGCAATACATAGAATATCCGTAGCGGGCGCTTTTGTTGCAAATGCATATTCCAGAGACCAAGTTATTTTAGGAGTAGAATATAGTTTCTTAGACTATTTTCAACTTAGAGGAGGTTATACCATTGAAGGAGGAATGTTTAATAAAGAATCCGTTCCTGCATCCAATTTTATAGGTCCATCGTTGGGAACATCTATTTTAATTCCTTTGAAAAAAGGAGGAAAAGGACCTTCTCGTTTTGCTATAGATTATTCTTATCGTTTTACGAGAGAATGGCTTGGTTGTCATGGAATAGGAGCTAGATTAATATTGTAAGAAAAGAAATAGGATTAAAAGTTTTGTTAATAAATTGGATAGAGTCGTTCTCCCTGTGAGGGCGTCTCTATTGTTTTAGTTGTTTTCTATGAGTAAGATAAAATATTATACAGAAGAAGGATTACAAGCCTTGAGGGATGAGTTAAATCAATTGATGACGGTAGAGCGTCTGCGTATTTCTTCACAGATTGCAGAAGCACGTGATAAGGGGGATTTGTCGGAAAATGCAGAATATGAAGCAGCAAAAGAACAACAAGGATTGCTGGAATTGAAGATAGCTAAAATGCAGGAGTTGATATATAATGCTCGAGTGCTTGATGAATCTAAAATGGATACTTCAAAGGTTTTATTATTTTCGGTTGTGAAGGTTAAAAATAATAAAAATAAAGCAACATTGTCCTATACTATTGTCCCCGAGACAGAAGTAGATGTAAAAACTTTGAAAATTTCTGTAACATCTCCTATTGCTAAAGGATTATTAGGAAAAAGCGTTGGAGATACAGTAGAAATTACAGTTCCAGCAGGAACGATGGAACTTGAAATTCTCGAAATAACAAGATGATAAAATGGAAACAATTTTCACTAAAATAATAAATGGAACAATTCCTTCTTACAAAATAGCAGAAAATGATTTTTTCTATGCTTTCTTGGATATTAATCCTTTGGCGGAAGGACATACTTTGGTAGTTCCAAAGTTGGCGGTTGATTATATATTTAATATGGAAGACCAACTATTGGGAGAAATGATGATATTTGCAAAAAAGATTGCAATAGCAATTGAGAAAAAGATTCCATGTAAAAGAGTAGGAATGGCGGTGATTGGATTGGAAGTTCCTCATGCGCATATTCATTTAGTTCCTATTAATGGGGTATATGATATAGATTTTCAAAAAGAAAAATTAACCTTATCTACAGAACAGTTTTGTGAAATAGCAAAGATGATTGCAGATACGGTACAATTGTAAATGGATAATTATTTTGGATAAGGAAGATATTTCGTTGATTAAAGGATTATTATTGAAACCGAAAAGGATTGTGATTGTTGTACATTATAATCCTGATGGTGATGCTATAGGCGCTGCTTTAGCTTTAAAGATATATTTACAACAGCTTAATCATTCAATTCATGTTTTAGTTCCTAATTCTTATCCTGATTTTTTGGAATGGATGCCCCAGTCCGAAACAATTATCCAAGCAACGAAAAATCAAGAATTGTGTATTGAAAAAATACAGGAAGCCGATATTATTTTTTGTTTGGATTTCAATACATTTAGTCGTGTGGGTATTTTACAGCAGGCAATAGAAAATTCTATGACGACTAAAGTTTTGATAGATCATCATATTGACCCTGATACTTCTTTTGATATTATGTATTCATCCACAGAAACAACATCTTCTACAAGTGAATTGATATATAATTTTATCGTCAATATAATGGACGGAAAAAAATATATGAATAAACAAATTGCCGAATGTTTGTATGTTGGAATTATTACAGATACAGGTTCGTTAAGCTATTCATGCAATAATGAATCGACTTACTTTGTCTTGGGAAATTTGTTTCAATATGGAATAGATGGAGAAAGTATTCACCGAAAAGTATATGATACTTATTCTGAAAGTAGAATAAGACTTTTGGGTCATTGCCTTATTAACAGGCTCATTGTTATGGATGAGTATGCAACTTCCTTTATTTATTTGACCAAAGAAGATTTGACTAACTATAATTATAAACAGGGAGATATAGAAGGAATTGTAAATTACGGATTATCGATGGATACAGTTCGTTTTACTGCGTTATTTTCGGAAAGAGATGATCGTATTCGTATTTCATTCCGTTCGAAAGGAAATTTTAATGTGAATGATTTTGCGCGATGTCATTTTAATGGAGGGGGACATAAAAATGCTTCTGGAGGGAATGCCTACAAATCAATGGAGGATGCTATAGAAGAGTTTAAAGCCTTGTTGGAGCAGTATAAACCTTTACTAACAGAACCATGGGAATGAGAAATTTGAGATTATCAATAATAAGTATTTTATTAATGTTGTTTTGTTTTTCCTGCCAGATTAGCGAACCAGAACCAGAGCCAATTCCTCCTCAAAATCATGAGAAAGAAAAGATAGCGGTTAATCAAGAAATTATACGGCGAGAAAATGCAGATGTTGAACTTATTGCTAAAAGATATAATTGGAAATTAACTCAGACAGCAACAGGGTTGTATTACCAAATTCTAAATCCAACAAACGGAAAACAACCACAACCGAAAGATATTGTAAAAATTAAAGGCAGTATTATGTTGCCTGATGGAAAAGAAATTTACAATTCAAACGTTGATGGACTTAAAGAAATTATTATAAATCAATCGGGAGAGCCGATTGGATTGCATGAATTATTAACAGTAATGCATGCAGGGGAAAAAGCCAATGCCATTATTCCATCCTATTTAGCATACGGTATCTCTGGTGATGGAATGAAAATTCCAGCTGCTTCCTCACTTATTTGTAAAGTAGAATTAATAAATGTAAAATAAATAATATATGAAACAAATTTCATTGATAGTAACAGTTTTATGCACAATTGCAATACTCTTTTCCGCATGTGGTGATAAGAGATTTAGAGGATACGAAAAAACAGACACAGGTTTGTATTATAAATTTAAAGAAAGAAATCCAGAGGGGAAACAACCTCAAGTAGGAGATTTTCTCTACATGCTAGTTTCTTATTATTCTGATAATGATTCTATCCAAAAATTTGAAGATAGTGAAATAACAGATGTATTGGGAGAATCACTATTTAATGGAGATATTTATGAGGCTTATGCTATGCTGAAAGAAGGGGAGGCAGCTGATTTTATTATCAAAGCTGATTCATTCTTTTATTCTATGGGAGGACAAATCCCCGCATTTATAACCCCAAAAGATGTTTTGTTTTTTACAATTAGAATGAACGATGTAAAAACAATAGAGGACATGCAAATGGAAGAAGAAGAAGCTCTTAATAAGTATATCACTGGAAATAATATTATAGTAAAACCAACAGAATCAGGACTGATTTATCTGGAAACAGAAAAAGGGAAGGGCGCTAAAGTAGAAAATGGAAAAACAATAAGCGTACATTATACAGGTAAATTCTTGGATGGACAAGTATTCGATTCTTCTGTGAAGCGCGGAGCGCCTATTTCTTTTGTTGTAGGACAAGATCCTATGATACCGGGATTTATAGAAGGAATTCTTCTTATGAATCAAGGGGGAAAAGCAACACTTATATTGCCTTCTGATATTGCTTATGGTCAAAGTCTTCCCTCCTATCCTATTCCTCCTTATACTCCTCTTTTGTTTGAGGTTGAAATTGTGGAAGTAAAGTAATTAAAAAATTTGATTAGATGAAAGCTAAAAAGTTATTAGTAGCAGTTTTTGGTTGTTTGTTTTTGATTTCATGTAGCAGTGGGTATGAAGGATATGAAGAAACAGGTACAGGATTATATTACAGATTTTATGTGGAAAATGCTACAAGGCATGTTCCCGAAAATGATGAAATAATATCCATTGTTATGAGTATTCAAACCGAAAAGGATTCCATCGTACAGGAAGCTAAACAAATGAAAATTGCAATGCAGAAGCCCAAGTTTAGAGGAGATATATTTGAGGCTTTGTCATTGATGCATGAAGGGGATTCGGCTTCGTTTATCATTAATGCAAAACAGTATTATAATATGTATCATTATGGACAAGTACCTTCTTTTGTCAAAGATGATAAAACAATGCTATGGTTTACTGTTAAGATAGATACCATTATGTCAATTGAAGAATATCAATCCTTTGTTAATAGAACTCGATATGAAAAAGAAATAAATGATATCGTGACTTATATGCAACAAAACAATATCATGGCTTCTCCTTTGTCAAGCGGATTATATTACGTTGAGACAAAAGTAGGGCAGGGGAGTACTCCCCAAAAAGGGCAATCCTGTACAGTGAATTACACAGGAAAGTTATTAGATGGAACTATTTTTGACTCTTCTGTTGGAAGAGGTCCTTATAGCTTCCAATTAGGTGTTGGGCAAGTTATTCAGGGATGGGAAGAAGGAATTGCCTTGATGAAAAAAAATGGAAGCGCTACACTTATTATTCCTTCTTATTTGGCTTATGGGGAACGAGATATGGGAAATATTCCACCTAATTCACCATTAGTATTTGAAATAGAGTTGATGGATATAAAATAAAACCTGCGCTGTATTCACTACAAAATATATGCTGTCTTGTGTAGATGAAATTTTAAAATCCGAATGCTTATCAAGGTCAGAAATCATAACACTTTTGCAGGCGCAAGGAAAAGAACGAACGAAACTTTTTACTTGCGCAGCAGAAGTAAAACAAAAGTATATAGGGAATAAGGTTTATTTTCGTGGATTGATAGAGTATTCAAACCTTTGTGCAAAAAACTGTCTTTACTGTGGAATAAGACAAAGTAATAAGCATATAGGGCGGTATACCATGACAGAAAATGAAGTTCTGGAAGCTGTTCGTTATGCTTATCAGGAAAAGTATGCCTCTTTGGTATTGCAATCTGGGGAAATCAATACGCCTGCTTTTATTGACAGGATTACAGATATGTTGCTCAAAATTGGGACAATTACTCATCATTCGATGGGGATAACTCTCTCTCTGGGGGAACAAAGCAAGAAAACCCTGTCTACATGGAAAGACGCTGGGGCACGAAGATACCTGCTGCGAATAGAAACATCCAATACGGAATTGTACAGGAAAATTCATCCCCAGAATAAATTGCACGATTTTTATCAACGTCTAAACACAATTAAATCTTTGCGAGAAGCCAATTATCAGGTGGGAACAGGCGTAATGGTGGGATTGCCATTTCAAACTGTTGAAGATATGGCGGATGATTTACTTTTCTTTCGGGAGATGGATGTTGATATGGTTGGGATGGGTCCCTACATCGAACATACAGATACCCCGCTTTATCAATACAAAAATTCTCTCTTGTCATTATCGGAAAGATTTGATCTTACCTTAAAGATGATTGCTATTTTACGAATTATGATGAAAGATATTAATATTGTCGCTTCAACAGCCATGCAAACAATAGATAAAATGGGACGGGAAAAGGCGCTATTGGTCGGAGCAAACATTATCATGCCAAATCTTACTCCACGGAAGTATAGAGAAAATTATTTGCTCTATGAAAATAAACCCTGTTTGGATGAAGAAGCGTATCAATGTAAAAGTTGCTTGGAAGCGCGTATGCATTTAATTGGATGTGAAATTGGTTACGGTGAATGGGGAGATTCAAAACATTTTGAAAATAGGCAGGATTTAACCACAGAGGACACAGAGAACACGGAGAAGAGTCTGATTTAGATAATGTGCGTCAGCTTATTTTCACCCGTAAGAGCAGTGGAGCTAATTAGTGTCTGTCTATAAATTATGAATTATGAATTATAAATTATAAATTAGGCTGACGCACGAAACCGCTTAATCAGCGTCATCATTGCGAAGGAAAAATGTCCCGTTAGGGACAAAATGTTGGTAGAAAATACAGCAGCTATTCTCTTCTTGAGCGCGCCGTCAGGTGCGCCATGTAAGATATTATCAGGTTGATTTACATTCTGTCCCTATCGGGACAGGAAAGAAAGACGGGTATTCATCTGTTTCTACCAACATTTTGTCCCTACGGGACAGGATGCCTTTCTCAATAGCGCCTTATTGAAGAATAGTGAAAATTATCTGGGAATATTCCGACATTATAGACAGACACTAATTAGTGTCTGTCCGAAAACTCATAAATTCATTTCTTCAATGTATAATTGTAATCAGAGAATAATGGTAAAGGGCTGAAAGCCCGCAATCAATAGCACAGGGCATTACTAATTGAAAATTGAAAATTGAAAATTGAAAATGAGTTGACGCACATTGTTTGAAACAAACTCCTCTCTGTATTCTCTGTAGTTAAAAAGTAAGGGC
>JAIROC010000149.1 GCA_031257735.1 Bacteroidales bacterium
CTGTCTTCGAGTATTTTTACCGACACAATTTTGTCTTTGTTCGTTTTATGCAGGACAGCATTCAAAAATGCGGTCAATTGTTCCTCGTCGCCTGTCTCGCCCATGTATTTCATGAACAAATAGTCATTTAGAAGATTTAATCTTTCCACTATTTTTTTGGTACCAGCCTTATTCATGTACTCTATGAATACATAATCTTCCAACAAATTTAAATTTTCTTCATCCATAATAATAATTTTTATTGCCGCAAATATAATGATTTTTCATCGAATCAAAGAAAAATATTAGAAAACAATTGTATCTTTGCAAATTAATATTAATTAAAAACAAGTAATTTTATGGTATTATATCCTTTAAAATTCAGACAGATATATAAAGAACGAGTATGGGGAGGGGACAAGCTTTCGACGGTTCTAAAACGGGTAAAAAAGAGTGGAAAACTTATCGGCGAAAGTTGGGAACTGTCTTCGGTGAGCGATAATTTGTCGGTTGTGACTAATGGCTTTCTCAAAGGCAACAATATTCAGGAACTGATAGAGACATACATGGGTGATATTGTGGGTGATAAAGTTTATGAGACATTCGGGATAGAGTTGCCTCTGCTTTTCAAACTGATTGATTCGGCGGAGAGGTTGTCGGTACAAGTTCATCCCGACGACGAAACTGCTTTGGAACGTCACAGTGCGTATGGCAAAACGGAAATGTGGTATGTGATAGACGCTTCCGAAAATTCGCAGATATATGTAGGATTCAACAGGGATTTGGATAAGAAAGAATTTAGTCAAAGACTTCAGGATGGCAGTCTTATGGAAGTTCTGAATGTCGAACAGGCTAAAAAGGGAGACGTCTTTTTTCTCCCTGCCGGTCGAATCCATGCAATCGGCGAAGGCTTGCTGATTGCCGAAATCCAGCAAACATCGGACATTACCTATCGAATATACGATTGGGGACGCGAAAACAATCCCGCCACAGCCCGCGAAATGCATGTGCAACTTGCCGAAGATGTCATTGATTACAAATATCGCGAATCGTACAAAACCCAATATGTGGCAGAGGATGAGTCGGCAACGGCGCTTGTCAACTGCAAATATTTTACGACAAATCTGTTATCGTTTTCGCAAAAGATTGACAGGCATTATGCCGATTTGGATTCGTTCGTAGTTTATATGTGTTTGGAGGGTAAGGCGAAACTTGTTTGCGATGACGAAGTTACAGAAACAATTTCGATGGGAGAGACGGTTCTGATTCCGGCTATTTTCAATTCGGTGAACATCATCCCTGAAAAGAATCTGAAATTGTTGGAAGTGTATATACCTTAAAATATGGATAATAAAATATCTGTTGTTGAAGGAATCGGCGCTGTTGAATACCGGAAATCAACAAAAGCCAAATGTTTGAGGATTACCGTACACAATGAAAGAGGCGTCGTTGTTTCCGTTCCTAAACGTTTGTCGTTTAGCGAAGCCGAAACTTTCGTACAGTCTCGTGTACAATGGATTGAAAAATCGTTACAAAAATTAAATTCCCAAAAACAGGAGCAAACAATATACAACGGAACAAACGGATTTTCGACCAAATTCAGAGTGATGAACCTGATTCCAGACGACAGGAAAAATTTGCGCCTGAAAATATCCGAAAAACATTTCGATATTTATTATCCTCGTGATATTAATGTCGAAAATGAAGAAATACAATCAATTATTCGTAAGTTTATTGAGCATGTATGGAAAGTGGAGGCTCACGAATATTTACCCGAAAGACTCTCGTACTGGACACAGGTTTACGGTCTAAAATATAAGAGTTTAACCATCAAAAATACACATTCGTTCTGGGGTAAGTGCGGCGGGGATAATTCGATAATTCTCAGTCTGCACTTGATGCATCTTCCAAATCATTTGATTGATTATGTGATACTCCATGAGTTGTGTCATACGGTACACAAAAATCATCAAAAGGAATTTTGGCAGTTTCTTGATAAATATACTTCGGGAAAAGCAAAAATTCTGGCAAAAGAAATGAAAAATTACAGTACAAGGGTTTATTAAAATGCAAATTGATGGCGGAAACATTTGATATAATTGTCGTTGGGGCGGGACCTGCGGGACTTGTGGCTACTGTTGCAGCGGCTGAAAAAGGTGCAAAAGTTCTCCTTTTGGAAAAAATGGAAAAACCCGCCCGCAAACTGAGAATAACGGGTAAAGGACGTTGTAATATCACGAATATCAAACCCGAAGAAGATTTTTTGACGAATATATTCCCCGATTCACGTTTTTTTAGACCCTCGTTCAAAAACTTCTCGAATACGGATTTGGTCAAATTCTTGAACGCTACGGGGCTTGACACAGTTGAAGAGCGTGGCGGCAGAGTTTTCCCCGCATCTCAAAAATCGTGGGACGTTGCCGAAGTTTTGGTGAAAGAGGCTGAAAAAAAGGCTACTGTGATATGCCGGGCAAAAGTCGTTCGACTGTTCACAGAGCAGGGCGCCGTAACAGGATTATGCTACGAACATCATGGAAAACAAATAAATGTATCCACGCATACGGTTATTCTCGCTACCGGAGGATTATCGTACCCTCTAACAGGTTCGACAGGCGACGGTTATGAATTTGCTCGCTCTGCGGGACATGATATTGTTTCTCTGCGACCTTCTCTCACAGGATTAGAACTCGAAGATTACGAGAAAATTAATGTTTCCCTTAAAAACGTTGAACTTTCGCTTGTCGTCGATGGGGGCGTTGTGCAAAAGGAGTTTGGCGACATGGAGTTTACCGAATATGGAATAGATGGTCCCATCGTTTTGAAAATAAGCAGAAACGCTGTGAATGCTGTCTGTGCTGACAAGAAAGTGTCTGTGCTGATAAATTTTAAGCCGGCTTTGAATCAAGTGCAATTGATGAACCGGCTTAATCGTGAAATTCTTGCTCTACCCATCGGGAATGTTAAGGATTTGATGAAAAGATTATTACCCTCTGCGCTTGTCACCCCTTTTATCACAAAAAATCGAATACCGGCAAACAGGAAAGTGGCGGATTTTTGCACTCCCGACCTTGAAAAGATTGTAAACGGTTTATTCTGTTTTAAATATACCGTATCCGGATTTAGACCGTTCAAAGAAGCGATTGTGACGGCAGGAGGCGTAAGTTTGCGGGAAATAAACCCGAAAACAATGTGTTCAACATTAGTGAAAAACCTCTTCTTCGCCGGCGAAATTATTGATTTGGACGCTAATACCGGAGGTTATAATCTCCAAATCGCCTTTTCGACAGGATATTTGGCGGGACAAAATGCGGCTCGCCGAAGATTAAATTAAGTAAATTGTTGGATTTTCATCAAATAAAAACCATTTTAATCACACAAAATCACAGTGCGGATAAAATTTTTTTCAAAAAAAATCAACATTCTTTACATTCTGTGTTTCAATCTATAGCAAAGGTATAAATAAAAAAAACAAATACATTATAACAATTTTTTACATGTTTTGTTTGGTAGTATGAAAACTTTATTTTAGTTTTGCGCCGTATTTATTGTGTCAAGTTTTATTAGTTAGTATGCAAAAATTAAATTATTAGTATGTGAAAATTAAAAATATTGGTTTATGAATCGTTTTACTTCATACTGCTACTGCGAAAATTTTGGGAAGAACTTCCAGACAGGTGGGGTATCGACATACTTTGAGGCGATTTTTGCACTATTTTACAGGAATCATTTTTTATATGTAGAACTTAATTTTTTCCAAATGTAAAGTATTTATTATGAATTGTTTTACTTCATATTGTTATTGTGCGGGGTTTGGAAATATCCAAACAGGCGAGGTTTTGACAGACTTTGGCACACTTTTTGCGGTATCGACAGTAAAAACGACAAATAACCTCGACAACATACTGATAATCAGCCGGTTAACCCAGAGAGAGAGAGAGAGAGAGAGAGACGATACTTTTACAACTCATTGTCAAACAGCATATTAAAAAATTTTTCAACCTCAAGGGGTACGATTTGGGGCTGAAACTGCATATCTATTTTGTCTGCATATGACTACCCTTTGTCGTACTAAAATCCGAGCGCAAAGATAAAACAAATTTTTCAATTACAAAACGCATTGATTTATAATTATTTACCTTAGTGCAAGTTGCATGTATCTATATATATAGATACACATGCATCTTGCTCCAAGGATATAAAGATATATATTGCGCTCTGCTCCGGGTTCCTTTTTTTTTTTTTTTTTTTTTTTTTTTTTTTTCGTGGTAAATAAGGTGTTTTAATAAAGGTACGTTTGTGGGAAAATTTTTTTTTAAGGAAAAATTAAAAAACTGAAATTTCCCCAATGTTAAAAACATTAAATTTTGCCCCCTGTCCGGGGTACCTTTTTTTTTTTTTTTTTTTTTTTTTTTTTTTTCTCTCGTCGTACATATCGTCGATTAAGACAGGTACGTTTCTCCTCAAATTTTTTTTTCAGGCAAAATTCCTAAAACCACATCAAAAAACCAGTTTTTTTGCCTGATTTTGCCTCTTTTTTTTCATTTTCAGGGTCAAATAGGCTTGCTTTAATCGTGAAAATCAATCTATTAACGTCAAATTTTAAAAAAATGTGGAATTTTTTATGTTTTTAAACATCTCTTCAACATATTTAGAAATCACAAATTAGCTTATAACAAGGTATTACATTTTTTAGGGACAATGAAAATGACCTGAAACAACCACATATTTTTCGATTAGGAATTTGTGTCTTTCAGAGCGCCGACCTTTGCAAAAAATTTTGTTAACGTTTTTTCAGATAATATTATGGATGTAATAACAATAGAATCGCAGGCATACAAGGACTTAGTAAGCAAAATCAATACGATTGCCGAGTTCGTTTTAGAGATTAAAGCCCGTGAAGAAGGAAAAGAAAACAATGACAGTGACGGTTGGGTTGACAGCCACGAAGTTTGTACTTTCTTGCAAATAAGCAACCGTACATTGCAGCGGTTGCGAGCTTCCCGTGCCGTCAATTATTCCCTGATACGGGGAAAAACATTTTACAGAATAAGTGAAATTCAGCGTCTCCTGGATGAGAACATCATTCGGCGTAGCGATGAATGCATGGAGGAATTAATTAAAAATCACACATTACATGTTAAACAAATTAAACAAATACGAAATAATGAAACAAATGAATAACAGTGACATTTGGGTTGATAGTTATGAAGTCTGTACAGCCCTGAAAATAGGTCGGCGGACATTGCAAAGATTGCGTGCTCACAGTATTGTTAATTATTCCCTGATATGTGGAAAAATAATGTACGAAATAACTGAAATTCAACGTCTTTTGGACGAGAATGTCATTCAATGCAGTGATGAATGCATGCAGGAGTTAATTAAAAATCACACATTACATGCTGAACAAAGACGAAATACTCCAACGGACGAATAACGGATTAGATGTATTCAAGCATTACATTCCGTGCCAGTGGCGTGTAGGACATAACTTTCTGAACCCGTTATACGATGACTACAAAGCCTCCTGTAATGTCTATTTCGACCGCAGGACAGGTTGTTACCGGTTTAAAGATTTCGGAAATGATTCATACAGTGGAGACTGTTTTTCTTTTGTGGGATACATGAAAGGATTGAACTGCAATAATTCCGGCGATTTCGTGGAAATACTTAAAACCATTAATCGGGACATGTCGCTCGGTTTGGATGACAGTAACAGCCTTTATGCTGTATCTGTCCCGCCAAAATTTCCAAAACCCTTACAGAAACCCAAATTACCCCAACAACCCGAAGCCCCCAAAAAGGTAAAACCCTATTCTGTTCTCCAACAACCTTTTTCTGTAAAAGAAACAGCATTTTGGCAACAATACGGTATTAGTGCCGAAATATTGAAAACGTATAAAGTTTTTTCCTTACGGGAGTTTAAAAGCGAAAATAAAGAAGGTAAACCGTTTATTTTTACTTCGTTGAATAATGAGCCGATTTTCGGCTATGTCGGAAAACGTTATGTCAAAATCTATCGACCGTTTTCAGAAATTCGTTTTCTGTATGGCGGTCTTTTGCCTGAAAATTATTGTTTTGGGTTGGAACAGTTGCCAACTAAAGGCGATACGTTGTTCATTACGGGAGGAGAAAAAGATGTGATGACATTGGCGGCACACGGTTTTTATGCGATATGTTTCAATTCCGAAACGTCAAACATTCCACAAAACATTATCCGCAAACTATCTTATCGTTTCAAACACATAATCCTGCTTTACGACACGGATAAGGCCGGAGTGGAATCTTCCCTCAAACACGAGCGAGAATTGCAAAATTTGGGCGTAAAACGGCTTCTCCTGCCTCTTTCGGGGACAAAGGAAGCGAAAGATATTTCCGATTACTTCAAATCCGGTAAAACCCGCGAAAATTTCATTCAACTTTTCATTGATTTTTTGGACAATTTATATTCAGAGACTATGGCAATATTAAAACCGTGCGAGATTGATTTTTCCAATCCGCCAATCAAATCGGAAATGATTATTTCTATCAACGATGTTCCGTTGGGAACACAGGGTAACCTGCTCGGCATTACCGGCGGCGAAGGTACCGGCAAAAGCAATTATGCCGGTAGCCTGATTGCCGGAACGATACGGCAATCCGAAAAGACAGACACTTTAGGCACAACTGTTCGGCAAAATCAAGACGGTAAAGCCGTCCTTCTGTACGATACCGAACAGTCGGAAGTGCAACTGTACAAAAACATTTCGAGTATCCTGAAACGTGGAAAATCGGATGTCATGCCTGTTTATTTCAAAGCGTATTGTCTGACAGGCATGTCTCGCAAAGACCGTCTGCAGGCAATTGTACACAGTATGGACAAATTCTATTATCAATTTGGGGGTATCCAAATGGTCGTTATAGACGGCATAGCCGATTTGGTGCGTTGCGCCAATGACGAAGCGGAAAGCGTAGGCATAATTGATGAACTGTACCGTCTTGCAGGAATTTACAAGACTTGTATTGTTTGTGTTCTTCATTTTATACCAAACGGGATGAAACTTCGCGGACATCTGGGCAGTGAGTTGCAACGTAAAGCGGCAGCAATTCTGTCGATTGAACGGGATGGAGATACACAGGTATCGGTAGTCAAAACATTGAAAGTACGCGACGGCAGTCCGTTGGATGTGCCTCTTGTTCAGTTTGAATGGAGTAAGGAGTTGCAAATGCACGCTTATATTGGCGAAAAACCTAAAGAAGAAAAGGAAAAGCGCAAAGAAACAGAGTTGATAAGCGTTGCGAAAACGATTTTCAGCAATGGACGGCGTTGTACTTATGTGGATTTGTGCGAACAAATTCAATCTATTCTGGATGTAAAAGAACGTACAGCCAAGAGTTACATCAGGTTTATGTGTGAAAAGGAAATCATTCTTAGAGACCCTTCACATGCAAGTTATTTTATTATTGGACATTTTAAATCTTAACAGTTATGTATATAGAGAATAATGATTTTGAATTGTGGATGAAACGTATCTGCGACAAATTGGAAAGTCTTGAAGCCAAAATCAACGGAAAGGAAAAAGTACGTTATACGATTGACGGAGAAACACTGCTGGACAATCAGGATTTATGCTTTATGCTGAACGTTAGCAAGCGCACATTGCAACGTTTCCGGACATCCGGTTTTCTGCCATACAAACGTATCAATCAAAAGTTGTACTATCTGGAATCGGATGTGTTGAAATTTATCAAAGAGCATCTTAAACCGGTAAATAAACAAAAGCAATGAACATATCGAGATGTTTTCAGATATAGGCATGAATACAGCGATACACCATGAAAATGTTTGTTTGGACAATGACTTATTTTTTGAATATTAAATAATTACCGTATTAGATGTGAAAATTAAAATTAAGCCAGAGATTCAAATTTTTCACAGTATATTAACTCAGCCCACCAATGACATTTTATTTTCTTGGTGGTTTCAAATCATCTTTTTCCATCCTTCGATCTAATACTCGTATCAACGAATATAGAAACTTTAAACGCTCCTTCGTTGTCCGATTCCTTATATCTGTGAATACGCGGGAATAGTCTTTTATCTCAACATTAAACAGTTTGCCAACTATATTAAACAGTTTTTTAAGAGAAATTTTTTCGAAACATTCCATCTCATACAAGGCATAAATTAATTCTACCAATTCTACTATTGTTCCTGCCCAATAAAGCCTTTCTTCGGTATTATTAGCATATGGACATTTAAAATATGTTTGCCATTTTACAATATCAATCTGCTCTGTAACAAAGAGTAATGCTTTGTCCAAAATGGTTAACACATTTTGATTGCTTTTTTTTCCAGCATCTTTGTTAAACTGATAAGTTCTACTCGCGTATAAACAAGTGCATTTCGACAGATTGTACTGTCCATTACAGTGCATTCCGTGCATAGAAATTCTGCAAATTCGTCATACGCTTGTTCTAAAGTAGATAATGAAACATTTTTGTTTGTTTTTATTAAAATGACAAACTGTGTTTGTATAAATCTTTTCATTAAAATACGTTTAAAAATATACATTTCTTTCACATCTTAATACGAGTTTATAAATACAAAAGTATAGTTTTTATCTTGGAGGACAAAAGCCAATCGCTACCCATCAAACGCCAACCACTGCCATACGTCTGAAAATCAGCTATGATTAACGTATTTCCTATTACTTTTGCACCGCATTAATATTGATGCAACAATTTTTAAGATTAATTAAAATGGAAGAAGATTTAAAAGACCAGGATGTTCTGCTGGTCAGAAACAAAAAGAGCAATGAGTTAAAAGCCGTTACAGGGATAAATGAGGAAGAGGGCACGTTGAAAACTACGTTACCGAAAGAGACGAACAATCCTGATTTCATGAGGATTGACAAGCAAGGAAACGTGCTCGAAAATTTCTTTGAAAATTTTACACGTCAGGTTAAAAACCCGACACATTTTGAGTTCTTCCGTGTTCCAGCCGAAAATATGGATGAGGCTGTCAAAAAGTTGCAGAATGCTTTCACTCCTCCCGAAACACCGGGAAAAGTTGCCACACAGGACATGCACCGCGTTGAACCGAAAACGTTTCTAAAAAAGCAGGAACAGACACAGACACAAGGACAAACGCAATCACAAACTCCGCTTTCCAATAACGCGATTGACGAAAGCCGTGTGGACTGGAAACAGTTTGAACGTTTAGGTATAACGCGCGAATCGCTGGAAAAAACAGGTAATTTAGACAAACTGCTTAACTGGCAAAAAACAGATTTACTGCCCATTTCATTAAAATTCGATGACGTTTCACTCCGTACGGATGCACGTTTGGGTTTGCGTGAAACGCCGGACGGCAAACTGACGGTTGCCATTCATGCCATTCGTAAAGAACCTGAATTGGACAAGTACTATTTCGGAATCAAGTTTACGGATGAAGACAAACAGAATTTCCTGAAAACAGGAAATCTCGGACGTGTTGCGGAAGCCGAATACCGGCAGGGTGAGAAAACTCCGGTACTTATTTCCATTGATAAACAGACCAATGAATTAGTCGCTGTTCGCGCCGATAAGGTCAAAATCCCCGAAACGGTCAAAGGAGTGCAGTTGAACGAAGTACAAAAGAAAGATTTAGCTGAAGGCAAAGCCGTTTGGATAGAGAACATGACCTCGAAAAAGAATACTCCTTTTTCCGCTTATCTTCAATTCAATGCCGACAAAAAAGGATTTGAGTTTCGTTTTGACAATGAGAAACAAGCACAAAATCAAACTCAAAAACAGGGCAACGAACAACAATACGTTCCCAAAACATTTCGCAAACAGGAATTGAACGAAGACCAGCGCAGTAGTTTAAAGGAAGGTAAAACTGTTTATGTTAGTGGTTTGGAAGACAAAAAAGGTAAGCAATACAGCGGATACATCACTCTCGACAAAGAAAACGGCAAACTCGATTTCATGTTTCCAAAAGCATATAAAGAAGCTGTTGCTGCCGGAAAAGTCATTCCCGATGACCGTCACAAAACGCAGGTCGCCGTCAATTCGGAGGGTAAGACCAGCGAAGCGACTAAAAACGTAAAAGAGCCTTTGACAAAAGGACAGACACAGCCCACCGAAAAACAGGCTGAAAAACAGGAAAAGAAAGAGGTCAAAGCAAAACAGGAAACCGACAAACCTAAAAAGTCAAAAGGTCGTAAAATATAATATTCATCAATAAAATCAATAAAATGAGTAAAATAGCGATAATAGCGGAAAAATTATCACGAGTTGTGATAATTTTTCTTATCCCAAGTAAATCATTATCCCAAGTTATTCCACAATCGAACCGGTAAGTTGCGGATTATAAATATTACTTGTGATAACTTTCTTGTGATAAAATTGTTAAATATATTATAAATAGAAGCAATGTCGCTTTCACTTGAATAAATATAATGAATAAAAGAGAAATTGTAGAATCACGAGTAATGTCTTTCTTGGAGGCCTTACGAAATATTGGATATTCAGAATCCAGCATTCGACAGTATCAAACATACAAAAGTTTTTTGATATACATGGAGTTTAACTCCATAGAAACTATTAATTCCGAGGTTATAAGCCTCTATTTGGAAACTCTTCCAAAGGAAAACACTTTGCTTAAACGCAACAGTAATTATAGACTGTCGATGTTTAATAAATATTTTTCTGATGGAATTATCCGGAAACCGGTTGTAAAGTATATTGTTCGTGAGTTCACAGGAGAAATAGGCAATTCCATTACAGCGTTTCTTTCTACATTGGAAGAAAAAAGATTAAGTAGTCGTACAATTGATGGATATGAACGTGTTCTTAGTTATTTTCTACGACATTTATCTTTACGCAAAGTACATCATGTATGTAATATAAACGAGAATGATGTGCTGTCTTTCATTGCTTCCAGCCAGAACAGCAAGGAAAGAGTATTGTCCACAATGCGTTTATTTTGCCGCTATCTGTATGAACAGAAACTCATTGACCGGAATATAGAATATGTTATCGGCAAAAACAGTTATATTGTAAAGGAGAAACTTCCGTCAATATATGATCCGGAAGAAATCAAACAGATAGAGTCTTCCGTAGAACAGTCAGGTTCGGTAGGGAAACGTGATTATGCCATGCTTTTGTCGGCAACCAGACTTGGATTGCGTGCATCGGATATAGCAGGATTACAATTTAATAATTTGGACTGGGACAGGAACATAATACGCCTGATACAATTCAAAACAAAAAGAGAGATAGAATTACCCTTGTTAAAAGATGTAGGTGAAGCAATAATCAACTATTTGAAGTTTGGCAGACCCCACTCTTCCTCACAACAAATCTTTCTTTCTTCCTTACCTCCGTATAATCCGGCTAACGGGGTAATAGTATCCAGAGCAGTCAGGAATATTATCAGTTTATCAAGAGTCAATATCCGAAACAGAAAAACAGGACCCCACGCAATGAGACATACCTTAGCCAGCCGATTATTACATAACGGAGTGGCGTTACCGATAATTTTGCGTTATACATTTGTACGGGAGTACCCAGATAGTCGGTTACGATGCTTTGACTGCCGTCGCCTGTGATGCGGGCGGCGGGTACAAATGTACCCTCCTCGAACACCCAGGTTACCATGTCGATAAGCGGCTCACGTTCCGTTTCCTG
>JAIROC010000158.1 GCA_031257735.1 Bacteroidales bacterium
AGTAAAGAAAACTACATAGTAATCGCCAGATTCGAAGATTATATCAGGAATAAAGCCTATGCCCGACATATAGATATTCATAGGATTATTTCTAAGTTAAAAGAGTTATACCTGAAATAGGAAAATTTCGGCAATCATAGCGAATAAAAACCAGTAATAATGTAATAATTAATAAAATAACGAATAATTTATGAAGAACACTTTTATTTTTTGCTTTGCCGTTTTGCTTATATTAGTGGCCTGTAGTGGCAGGTCACCACACCCGAATGGTACGGGCACAGATGCTCCGTCCGATGCGCCTGCGACACAACAACCCCAAACGCCAGTCAGACCCACCGTTAATGTCTATATTGAAAATTCCGGCAGTATGGATGGGTATGTAAAGGGCGTTACGGGTTTTGAACAAGCGGTATATAGTTATTTGAGCGATATTAAAATTTCAAGAATTACTGACACGCTTAACTTGTTTTATATCAACAGCACAATTATTTCACGAGGGTCGGACATTGCTGATTTTATAGAAAAACTTGAGCCATCAGATTTCAAGCAAAAGGGTGGAAATCTAGGTGTTTCCGATATTGCCAATATATTGAACTCCGTATTGGATAAGACAAGTCAAAACAAAATCTCAATTTTGGTAACAGATGGTATTTTTTCTCCCGGGAAGAAAGGCAAGGAAGCTAGTGAATACCTTATAAATCAACAGATAAGCATAAAGAGAAGAATGGCCGAATATCTGCGCAGATACCCGAACACAGCCGTTATTGTTTATCAATTATATTCTAACTTCAATGGCACTTATTACAATAACATTGACAATGGGATAAAAATCAATGAACAACGACCTTTCTACATTTGGGTAATTGGCGACGCAAAACAAGTAAGCAAATTGCGCGAAAAAGTGCCGGACAGCAGATTTAAAGGCAGTGGCGTGCAGCATGTTTTTACGTCCATTTCTGGCAATCATTTGGTTGCTTATGCGCTTAATCCCAGCGTTGGAAGCTATAAAAAATCGAAAACCCAACATACGATTGAAAATTTAGAGAAAGACCGTCACACTAAACAAGTCAAATTTGCCGTTGATGTAAATTTTTCTAATTTATTGCTGGATAGCAGTTATTTAACTAATCTGGACAACTACGAAAATAACAGTAGATATACCTTGAAAATTGAACCCAATGCAAAAAGTGGAAGAGGGTATACGCATACACTACGTTTTACAGCTTCCGACAACAGGGTGCATAAAGGTGAGGTCTCGGTAAAGCTAAAAGCCAAATTGCCCGATTGGGTAGAAGACGTGAATGATGATAACGGTTCAACGGCTGTTTCAGGCAAGACTTATGGCATTAAATATCAATTAGGCGGTATTTACGAGGCTTTTACTTTTGAGAATAATTATTATACAGAAATTAAAATCAATATTAATTAATAAAATTCAATGACTATGTTCGACACAATTTATGGCTGGTTTTCTTCCCTGTTTGGAGGAGACTTAGACAGCTATCTGTTAGGTTATGTTTGTCCTGCCGAAGACACAGAAGAAAGTTGGGGCGCCAGTCAATACACAATGTATGGCTTTATTGCGCTTGGAATAGCTTTGGTAATCATGCTTATTTATTATTATGCGATCAATCATCCGCGTTTTAACCGTTGGTGGTCGTGGATACTGATGCTGCTCTTGGTTGGGTTATCTAATTTTTTTATCGGGGCGGAAACGACATTAAGTGATTTATGGGCAGGAAACATTGGCGACTGCCTGATTAACGGCGGAAACGGCGGCGTTTACGACATTAATTGCTGGATGTTCGGCCTTGCCAATTTTTTTGTTTCTGTAATTTTCTTTATCATTTTTTCAATCGGATTAAAATGGTGGAGCGCCAATTGTAAACGCACGCCATTTTAAAGTAACAAATTAAATATAAATAGAATATGGCAAAATTGTATGTATTTGGAATCGGGGGAACCGGTTCCAGGGTTTTAAAATCGCTAACCATGCTGATGGCGGCAGGAGTGAAAGTTCAAGACGCGAAAGGCATTCCTTGTGAGATTGTGCCGATTGTCATTGATCCTGACCATGCGGCTGCCGATTTAACCCGTACGGTTAAATTGATGCAGGATTATAAAAAGGTGTATGATCGAATTGATCATAACAGCAGTGCAAGCAATACTTTCTTCGGCACAAAAATAAATATGGACATTATTCCTTCGGTACGAATACCACTTGAAAACACACTTGATATCGATTTTAAGGAATATATCGGACTTTCGCTGATGAAAGACGACAATGGTAACCCAAATGCTAATTATGCTTTAGCCTCGATGCTGTTCTCACAGAAAAATCTGGATGCCAAAATGGATGTGGGGTTCAAAGGAAATCCGAATATCGGCAGTGTAGTTTTAAATCAATTTGCCCTATCGAAAGAATTTAGAGATTTTGCCGCTTCATTCGGACAAAACGACCGTATTTTTATTATCAGTTCTATTTTTGGCGGGACAGGCGCAAGCGGTTTTCCGCTTTTGTTGAAGAAAATCCGGGCAATCAGTCAGGAAATAGCGGGCAATAATAATGTAAAAAATTCAGTGATCGGCGCCGTTTCCGTTTTGCCTTATTTTGATGTAAAACCAAGTGGGGAAAGCGACATTGATTCTTCGACATTTGTTTCCAAAACCAAAGCAGCATTGTCATACTACGACCGTAATATGAGAGAGGCGAATATTTTATATTACATAGGTGACTGTGTATCAAAACAGTACGAAAATTCCGAAGGCGGCACTACACAACGCAATGAAGCTCATTTTGTGGAGCTAGCGGCTGCATTAGCCCTCGTTGATTTCGCAGCCCAATCCAATTTGAGAACAATAGAGGCTACCCCCGACCCCACCATTTACAAGGAATTTGGCGTCAGGGAGGCAACCGATCAGATTATTTTCGGCACTTTGGATGGAAAAACCAACCACAAAATCAAAAAGCCGCTGACTGCTTTTACTTTGTTCTGCAAATATTTAAATGAACAGATTTGGAGTTCAAAATCACAACCATGGGCAAAAGATCGTGGTTTTGATGACAACTTTCTAAATGGTGCATTTTTTCAAACCGAACTGTCGGATATTAAAACGGCTTATCTGGAATGGCTCACCGAAATGAGTAATAATTATCGCGCTTTTGCTCCGTATGATTTACGGGAGAAAAAAGATGATGTTTATTCTATGATAAAAGGTGAACGACCAGCTAGAAGTATTAAATCGAATTATGCACTATTCAATGATAAGTTAAATAAAAATCAAGGAAAAGTAAAACGAGATGCCTCGAAAGAGCATATTTTCATAGAATTATTCTATTTGGCAATAAATGAAGTAGTTAAATCAAAATTTAGATTATAAAAATCATGAGCTATATATTCAGATTACACAACGAAGGCAATAATAACCTCACAGATTGGGGCGTTTCTGCCAAAATCGGTTCATCGGTTATTGACCAGATACAGGACCCCAACGGAGAATCGGCAAAACGCGAAATCACCTCTATTCCTTCGCCTTTTGCAAGAATTGATTTGGTGAAAACCGCTTTTAAAAAAGTGGCAGAGGCCAGCATTGATGGCGACAGTATTCACCATAAAATGGTGTCTGATGCGCTTGATGTCGGACAAATTTTCTTTGAATTTGACAAGTACCGTACCCAATTCGATATTGTAGTTTGGGACAAAGAGAACCATTTAAGGGAGTTGTCGAATTCACCCCATCTCAAACATAGACAACTGGGTGACACTTATCAAACTTATATACAACAAGACGGCGACGTTTATAATTTTAACAAAATGCAGCGAATGTATTTTCTGAACTATAAATCTGGCCCATCGGAAATGAATATTATTGGCGCGACTTCTCCTGCTACACTGTTTTATACTTCAGCTAACGATTTAAGTTATGTGTCGGATGCGATCCGGTTTGGCAGGGACAAACCTTTTGACGAAATCTTTTGCCCATTGTACAAACGCGATATCGAATATCAAAAATATTGGTATGCGTTACGTAAATCGGTTTTTAATTTTGCCCAATTTTTTCCTGAAGTGGAAAAATATTTGGTCAAAAGTTTGGAACAGTTAAGCCAATCCAAACGAAACGAGATAAATGTGAATGGCATTACAAATAATGATTATCAAAAAAATTATATACCCATTGGCGTTGGCGACCCTGTTTCGATACTTGCAGACATTGAACTAAAACAAAAAGAACAAAATTCGGAAAGCATTGCCGCGAAGAGTGGCTTTGTGATCAAATCACAAAATCCGCTTAATGGATTTTTGCCTTTGATATTACCCGTGGACACTTACACGCACAACACTTTTTATACAAAAGATACTTGGGATAAAAATATTAAAGTGCCTTACTACGACAATCGTGATATAAAAGACCGCATTTTGCCCGACGATGGAGCGCAGTACCCGTACCTCACTATCAGCGATTTTCTCGCAGACACCATTGTACGTATGCCTTACGAAATCGACAAAGACAACTTTTTTGACGGGAATATCAACAGGCCGGAAGGAAACAGTTATCTCCTGCCACTGACAAGTACTTTCTTTCATTTTTTCAGCACAAAGGATTTGACCGAAAGAAGAATGAGCGACAACAAGAAAATGTTCGAACTGCAGAGCAATGCAGCAGGCGTCACTGCCATATTGCGCGTTCCAATCCAAAACAACCGTTATATCGAATATCGCCGCACCTATTTTGAAGGATTGGATGCCAATGAAACCGGAAACACCAACAGAGGCGCTATACTCGAAAAGAAATTTGGATTGGGTATTATGCCACTCATTCGTTTTCCTGAAGATGTGCGAAAACACTACCGTATTGCCATGTTTGACAAGGGCCAAAACGATGTGGCTTTGACTTGCTTTGACAAGAACAATTCGATAGAAACCAAGCAAGTTATTCGCAAACAAAAGGACTTAAATCTTAATATCTGCGGAAGTGAATCGTATATTGTTGAGAAAAACTTTGACCATATTCAGGTAAAGGCAGGCCATATAGAAGCTTATATTGTACCAAATTTCAAAGTGAAAAATGGAAATGCTCAATACACTTTCGCAATTGATTTCGGCACAACTAATACGCACATTGAATATTGTACCGATCTAAATCCAAATCCTGTGGCATTCAACATGTCAAAAGATGAACGTCAATTGCATAAAATGCATATTTTATATACTGACCCTGATATTCGAAAGAGTTTTGAACATGATTTTATTCCTGACACTATTGGAGATAACGATGTATATTCATTTCCAATGCGTACCGTTTTTTCACAACATAAAAACGTGAATTACGACCAAATCCCAATGCCTTTTGCAGATGGCAATATTCCTTTTCTTTATGAAAAAACAAAATACCTTGCCTATAATGAAATAAAAACCGATTTAAAATGGGGAGGAGGGCATGATCGATTGCTCGAGATGTACTTGGAAACAATCTTTATCCTGATGCGCAATAAGGTGGCATTGAATGAAGGCAATTTATCCTCTACCAAAATAGTGTGGTTTTATCCAGCAAGTATGACGGAGGCAAAAGTCAATCAATTTAAAAAGAATTGGAAAAATGCTTATATAAAATATTTTGGCGAAAACACAGACAATGTGATCAGCATTTCCGAATCAACTGCACCATACAATTATTACAGTAAAAAACAGGGCGCAAGAAGCAATGTCGTTACAGTTGATGTTGGCGGTGGTACAACCGACGTGTTTGTGGTTGAAAATCGTATCCCAAAAATGCTATTGTCGTTCCGTTTCGCTTCCAATGCTATTTTTGGAGATGGTTATAATTGGGATTCCGATAATAACGGTTTTGTAAACCTATATCAGAACGATTTTGACAATATACTAATAAACAATAACCTGCAAGAGTTACAAGACGCATTAAAACAAATTGCAACACAAAAGAAATCGCCTGATATTATTGCCTTCCTGTTCTCGCTAATTGGCGATAAGGTGAACAATAATCCCTCACTCAATTTCCTGCAAAAACTTTCGGGTAACGACAAAATGCGTTATGTATTTATCATTTTTTATGCGTCAATACTATATATTATTGCCAAATCAATGAAAGCAAAGCTATTGGAGAAGCCATTAACCTTGGCATTTAGCGGTAATGGTTCTCATACTTTGCGCATTGTATCGGACGATAAGAATATGATAGCTCGTTTTGCCCAACTAATTTTTGACGGCGTGTACACAGACGGAAAAGAAGGAAAAATTCAGGTAATTATGGAAGAAAACCCGAAAAAGGCAACTTGCAAGGGTGGCATTCTTAACACTGTTCCGCAGGATTATGAAACGATTGATAATATTAAAACCATTCTGATAGGGAACGATTTTGAGGCTTTTCCGGAAAAAAAGCTGAGCTACGCCGATATCACACCCGAAGTAGAACAAGGTGTTTTGCAAGCGGTAAAAGATTTCTTCCATTTCCTCTTCGATTTGCACAAGAACAACAACGATTTCCTGAGCAACAAACTGGCAGCCGATCCAGCAATTTTTGATAAAGTTAAGAAAATCTGTCTGGATGAAATAGTGTTACAGCAATCTTTGTCGGACAGCTTGTTTCATAAACGTCAGGAAGTAACCGACGATACCAAGATAGAAGAAACACTGTTTTTCTATCCTTTGATTGGCGTATTGCATGACTTGGCTCTGGAAATTAGCGAAATATAGTTTTAAACCAGGACCTTAAGGTTAAATTTTAAATAAACTTATAATGAGAAGGACAATAATTTTATTAATAGCTGCAATAGTTTGTAGTTTACAAGGCCTTGCCGGCCAAAAATCAATAAAAATCACAGGGAAAACAATGATATTTGTTGGTGATACCACAAAACTTTTGCTTGATGACACGACTGACAAAAAAGTAATATGGTCAAGTTCTGATCCAACAATTGCAATAGTGGATTCCATTGGAATTGTAAAAGCAATAAATAAAGGTGATGTTACAATTACAGCAAATGCGGAAAAGGAACAAGGTGTAATAATTTTGGCTGTTGATTATAATCCTCCAAAGTTGATACAATCTTTAAAGAAATTGCAAGAATCTACAGAATCTTTGCATACACAAATCTCTTCATTAAAATCCAATTTTTTAGATATGTCTTCTCCTGTTATTTGCATTATCGGAGGAATTGCTGTGCTGGCTTTGATTGGTTTCATATTTTGCTTATTCAAAATTTCACAACACAAAAAACGATTACACGATGAGGTGTTGAATTTACTTAATAATGAAAATGACGACAGAATGAACCGTTTCAAAAAGGCTATCATCACTGATATGATAAAAAATCAAAACAGCAATAGTACGCCAACCGCATATCAACCAGAAGGCAATCATATTAAGCAAATTGAAAAGGCCGTTTTAGATGAACTGAAAAAAGAGGAGTTAAAACCAGTTATTCCAGAACAGCCAAAATCACCAACACCTGCTGCGCCCCAATCACAATCACTATACGCCGATGTAATAATTGACGGTAAATTCAATCGGGTAAGAGAACAACCGAATGAAGATACTACTTTTGAATTAATGTTGGGTAAACCAAACGACATGCAGGCAAAAGTTATTATTTGGGAAGGAGCATACAGACGTGTTCTTGCCAATTCTTCATTTTTGGAAAATTGTGAAAAACAGATCCTTGGAAACACCAATGTGACAATGATACATAATGGTGAAGCCCAAAAAGAGAATGATGGGAAGTGGCATATTATTAAAAAACCCGAAGTAAAAATCAGCTAAGGGAAAAGGTTATGTTGAAAAAGACAACGATAATTTTATTATCCTTTATTCTGTGTGGGATTGTCGGATCTGCACAGCATATTGATAAAGAAAAGTATGAAAACTTGGTGGATTTTGTAAAACATTATTATGAGAACGCATATCTTAATAAAAAAAAGAAGCAAAAATTAAAAGACACGGAAGAAGCCATACAGAACAAAAAAAATCAATTGGGTGATGCTATTGAGAACAAGAAAAATTCATTTGATACCACTTGGAATAAAGACAAAGTTATTGAGACTCTGATTGCGTTGCCAACCGACAAACCAGAGCCAAATGAGAAAAGTTTTGATCATTTTCTGAAAGACGAAAAGAAAGAACTAAAAGAACATTTAGAACAATTAATGAATGACGAAGCAGATGCCAATATAACCGACGGGCAAGATATTCCTATTGACACAGCAAGAACAGATACAACCATTCCTGCCGGAGGCAAAACCTCATTTCCCTGGTCTTGGATTATAGTTATTGCTATTACAAGTATTGCTATTTGGGAAAGTTTACTAAGAAAAAGATTGCTGATTTTTATTCCCAATAAAAAACATAAAGACAATGGCACTGAAAACCATAAATTAAAGACAGAAAATAAAAGTCTGAAAAATGAAGTTAAAAAACTCGAAACGAAAAACAAAGAATTGTTTGATGAAAATATTCATTTGGGACAAAAAATTGAGAGTTATCAATATAAATCTAAGCGAGTTGCTGTTTCAGAAATAGAAAATGAAACAGATAAAAACACCCATGATCCCATTTCCACACTATATTCCGATGCCATCATTGACGGTTTTTTCAATCGAGTAAGAGAAGTGCCGAACGAAGATACCATTTTTGAGTTACACCTGCAAATTGAACAAATGGCAAATTTCACAATCTACCCATCAGCATACAAACGTGTAATTGCCAATCCCGATTTTTTGGAGGGTTGTGACAAGCAGGCGCTTCACAATGCTCAAAACGTTACAATAGAAAGCCAGGGCATCGCCCAAAAACAGCCTGATGGTAAATGGAAAATAACTAAAAAACCAAATATAATTATTTCATAAAAACCATGCATTATTTTCTCGTTATAATATTTATAGCCGTTATAGTGATTATACAAATCCGGTCTTTTCTCAATACAAAGAAGAAAATCAATGCTTTTTTTGACATTTTCCCTGGAGAAGGTGATAAATACAAACTCTCAAAAGAAGTGTTGACTGAGGAAATCAATTCGGCAAATGATGATAATTTGGATAAAATGCTTGCAGCCGCAGGCCTTAACGTCGAAAAATACCATTACATAAGATTAAATGACAAAGGCGAAGAAATTCCTTGTTTTCGCAGAGAGGTAGCCAAAAATGATTTGAAAAACAATCTTACGGGTAGATGCGGTCTTTCAGTTAATCACAACAATGCTACGCTGAAAACCATTATTAAATCTATCAACGACTATCTGAGAAACAACAAGTCTGTCAGCGATTTTCATTTGATGAAAGATATTGTGGACAGGAACTGCGATGCTAAAGAAGAGGAAATCAACACTCAAATTCCCATCCCCCTTTATATGGGCTTAGTGGGAACCATGGTGGGGATTTTGATAGGTGTGGGATATTTATGGGTAAGCGGTGGTTTAACTGACCTCTTAGGCAGCGGCTTAGGAAACGGCGCCGAAGGTGTTGAAGCACTACTTGGCGGCATAGCGATTGCAATGGTTTCAAGTATTTTGGGCATTATTCTCACCACTTGGAGCTCAAACCAATTCAAAAAAGTAAAACTGGCTGTTGAAAGTGATAAACACGCATTTTTGAGTTGGATCCAAGCGACTCTTTTGCCTACACTGTCGGATAATGTAGTGGGTGCAATCCGCGAAATGACCGGTAATTTGACGGAGTTTAACAGGTCCTTTGCCGAAAATACCAGTAATCTGGGAACAGCACTTGCAAAAGTAAATGAGTCATACAAACTTCAAACACAACTTATTAGCGCAGTAAACAAGATTCAAGAAGGCAGAACCGCAGCAACAAATCTTGCCCTATTGTCCAAATTAATTGAGTCTTCGGAACAAATCGGCACACTTGGAGAATACCTGCGCAATACAAATGAATATCTATCCAATGTAAAAGCGCTCAACGACAAACTTGACTTACACGAAAGCCGTACACGAACCATTGAAGAAATAGGCGAGTTTTTCAAGACAGAAGTACAGGAAATAGAACAACGCAAAGCGGCTATCAGCCAAGCGGTAGGAAAGGTAGATGATTATTTGCAGCAAGCTTTGACAAAATTAAAAGAGAACACAGATGCCCAATTCCATGAATTACAAATATCAAGTGTACAACAGCAGGAGGCATTACAAAGGCATTTTGAAACAGTTTCTTCTCAAATGCAGATTGCAACAAATGAACAGCAGGAAATTCTTACGCGGAAATTAGAAGAAACTTCTATTCTTGTTGATGAACTTAAAAACCTGACAGCTGTAAAAGAGAGTATTTCAAAGTTTGAGCAGGCAATGCAGGCTCAAAACAATAATCTTAATCATTTAACAAATGCTATTCTGAAATTAGCAAAAGCAAAAGCGGAGGGAGCAAATACCCCAACGCCTGTAGGACAAAAGGTACGGATTTGGTCCATGTCTATTTTGGGTGGCTTAGTATTGCTGTGTTTAATCATATTGCTGTGTTTAATCATATTTGAAAATATAATTATAATAACATAAAAGCAACATAAAACAACATTTTATGTCAAAACCCCAAAAAGAATCCTTCTTCTGGACAAGTTATTCCGATCTGATGACCAGCCTTTTTTTTGTAATGCTGGTGTTATTTATCCTTGTTATCGTGTTGCTACACAATAAGATGAGGGAAATAGAGAAAGAAAGGGAAGCCTCTCAGGAACAATTGGATAAAATCCGGGAAATAGAAGCATCTGTCAAAAATATTGACTCCACCTATTTTGTATATGATTCAACATATAAACGACACACACTAAGAGATATACATGTTTCTTTCCATAGCGAAAGTGCAGATATTACAGACATTCCATTAGGAGATAGAAGAAGACTTCTTGATGTTGGAAAGTCCATTTTAACCTTTGTTAATGATGCTGTAAGTAAAAACCCCAATGTCAAATACCTTTTAATCATCGAAGGGCAATCTTCAATATCAAACTATAATAATCCTGATGAATGCAGGAATAATGACGTACTGAGCTATCGAAGAGCTTTATCACTAATTAGATATTGGAACGATAATAATAAAATCTTCAACCCAGATATTTGTGAAGTTATTATTTCCGGAAGCGGTACAAGTAGTCCTTTTAAAGAGCCGGAATATCTTCCATCTGGCAAAGTTAATTATGCTAACCAACGTTTCGTCATTCACATCATACCTAAACCGGGAACAATCAAATGAAAAAAGCAGTACTTATCATATTGTGTGTAATCGCTTTAGTTAGCTGCCATGACTGTTCTTGTTCCAGATCCGGACGAAGAAGGCCAAACGGTAGAGAAAAAATAACCTCTATTAAAAAACGTAGTGAAAATATTATTAAGATGACGAAAAGAGAGGGCGTTTACTATGTTCCTTGCAAAATCAACGGGCAAGAGATGGAATTTATTTTTGATACAGGCGCATCTGATATAACCATGTCACTCACCGAAGCATTATTTCTATACAAACAGGGTAAAATAGAAGATAGTGACTTTCTCGGAACACAACAATATCAAATTGCGGATGGGAGTATTTCTGAAGGGACACTCGTTAATCTTCGCACAGTAAAAATAGGCAATAAAGAATTAACAAATATCAAAGCATCTATTGTACATACTCTGGAAGCGCCATTGCTGCTAGGACAATCGGCATTAAGCCGATTCGGGAAAATCTCAATTGATTATACTAAAAGAGAATTAAAATTCGAATAATATTTACTCTATAGCTAAAAAGTAAGCAATAGAGTTACCAACTTAATTACATATATATGAAACGTAATGGAACTATACTATTTACCTTAACTTTAATTATTGCTTTTATAAGTTGCAATGACAAATCGTCGAGTAAGATGAAAGAATTTGTTAAAGCCGTTGAAAAAGGTGATATAATATTAAAAGATGAGAAAACGTTTTTCCCGTGGGAAGATGTTTTGAATTGTAAAAACGATATTATAGAATCGCCGGACAAATATAAATCATATCAATGTCCTTATTGTGGGGAA
>JAIROC010000165.1 GCA_031257735.1 Bacteroidales bacterium
GATTAACGGGAACTTGCATTGTCAAAATTGAAAACGACAAAGCCGTAATAGATTCCCTGTTGTTGAGTTGCAGGATATTGGGCAAAGATATTGAAAAAGCCTTTGTGAGACATGTTTTGCAAACACTTCAATCGGAAGGTATAGCCGAAGTCCTGGCAAGCTACATCCCTGCGTCCAAAAATTCGCAGGTTGCGGGATTCTATGAAATTATTGGATTCAGTCTAAAATACGAAGATGAAAAACATATAAAGTATTATGAAATAGATTTATCGAAAACAGTTATAACATTATCTCCAAATTATAAATTTATATGAAAGAAAGAATTAAAAAAGTAGTTTCTCAAGTGTTGAAAACAGATGTAGATGATAACACTTCACAAAATACCTGTGCATCGTGGGATTCGCTGCATCATCTGAACTTGATTGTTGAACTGGAAACAGAATTTGATATTTCATTCGAACCGGAGGAAATAGCAATCATGAAAAGCATCGACGCTATTGAAAGGATGATAGAAACAAAAAAATAGATGGAATTTATTGTAAAAAAAACTACGGAACTCACAGAAGTTGAACAGGCTGAAATCCTTGCTTTATTTAATGCCGTTTTTGATAAAACAAGACCTTTAATGCATTTTCGGAATCAGTTTTTGAATAATCCGTTGGGTTATTCTTACCATTCCATAATCCTTGAAACGGGAAAAATAGTGGGATGCGACTCCTATATCCCATCATATTATTTAATCGATGGACGGCGATTGCTCTTTTCTAATGCCGTGGATACGATGATAGGTAAGCCCTATCGCGATTTTGTCAATCTCTATGATATGGTAATTGCAGTACACGATTATATGAAAAAAGATGGTGTGATATGTGTTTATGGTTTTCCGAACGACAATGCTTATCCTGTATTCCACAAGTCTAAATTGATGAAAGACATTGGCGTTCTTGCTACTTACTGCCTCCCCTACCGCATAGGGGGCATAAAACCGGCGTTGAAAGCGTTCAACTGTTTTTCGCAGCTGTTCGCCAAGCTGTATGCTACATGTAACGGACTGTTTGCCAGCAAGAAGATACACCGCTTCACTATCGAAAAAGAAGCGCAAACATACAACGCTACACGCTATAAACGTCTCGACGGCGACTACAAAATTATACGCAGCGGGCAGGGCGGGTTTGTCTATAAGCTGATGAGGTACGAAGGCGTGAGAAGCGCTTTTCTGATAGATGTGTTTGATAAGTCGGCGGCTAATTTTAACCGGGCTGTGAGATATATACTCAAAAATCATTCCAAAGAGTTTGATATATTGCTTTATGCAGGACGATTGCCTTTCAAATATTCAGGGTTGATTAAATTGCCGCAGAAATTTTCACCCAAAAAATTTCATTTTACCGGAGAAATATTGAACAAAGAGGCGATAGATAAAAACCTGTTTTTTAATATCGACAATTGGGATGTGAACTTGTCTAATTACGATTTACTGTAAAATTAAATAACATGCACATACTGACTTTTGATATCGAAGAATGGTTTCACCTTCTTGATAACGAATCCACAAAAGGACCCGAAGAATGGGTTAAATATCCGTGTCGTATATATGAGAATATGGACAGGATATTTGCTCTTTTGGACAGGCACAATCGCAGAGCCACATTTTTTGTGCTTGGATGGATTGCACAAAAGTATCCTGATGTAGTTAAACGCATCTCAGATAATGGTTTCGACCTCGGATTTCACACGACTAACCATCAATTGATTCACGAACAAACACCCGAAGACTTTTATGCGGACATAGTCAAAGGATTGGACTGTCTGGAAAACATCGTTGGAAAAAAAGTAGAATCTTTTCGCGCCCCCGGTTTTTCGTTGACCGAATCGTGTAATTGGGCTTTCGATATTTTAGCCGAACTTGGGATTAAATACGACAGTTCTGTTTTTCCCATGCATCATGCACATGGCGGTTATCCGAGTTTTCCTCACATCGGACCTGCTTTAATTAAGACACACACAGGCGATATAAAAGAATTTCCAATCAGCGTCGGAAAGCTGTTTGGGAAATCAATAGTTTATTCCGGAGGCGGCTATTTCCGGCTGTTTCCATACACGTTGATTAAGACGCTTGCTCGAAAAGAGACTTATCTTATGTCGTATTTGCATCCCCGCGATATGGACGCTGGACAGCCCATGATAAAAGATTTACCCCTTTCACGAAAATTCAAATCATACGTCGGATTAAAAACCTGCGCCGCCAAATTCGAACACTGGATAAACGATTTTCCCTGTATCGACATTTGCACGGCTGCGTCTATCGTTGACTGGGCGCAAGTTCCTGTTGTAGATTTGAAGAAAACTAGTCAACCGTTAAATCCCGAACTTTTGATTGCTGCATTATAGACCGAACCATTAAATTTGAGTTTGTCGATGAAAATTTCAACTTTTATGTAAAAGTTACAAAGGGGTGCATTCCAAATTGTCGCAATCTCCACGTGTCCGTCATTGCGAGTGTTCATTTCGTGCCGCAACTAAGAGCGGAATGACGCTTGTAATGTGTTTGTTACAAAAAGCGTCATTATAAACGAAGTGAAGCAATCCAGTTATTACCGGTCTATTCTGGATTGCTTCACTTCGTTCGCAATGACGCAAAGCGGCGAAAGGAGACAAAATAAGTGTTTAAAGAAAATACGATTAAATAAATAACAATTATGCTGAATAATAAATCTATTTTAATAACCGGAGGAACAGGTTCTTTCGGTAAAAAGTTTGTAGAAACGATTTTAAGGGATTATCCTGGCGTCAAACGTTTGGTTGTGTATTCGCGCGATGAATTGAAGCAGTTTGAGATGGCGCAACTTTATACCTCCGACAAACATCGACTGCGTTTCTTTATCGGAGACGTCAGGGATGCGGAACGATTAAGAAGAGCATGCGAAGGAATTGATGTGATTATTCATGCGGCAGCATTGAAGCAAGTTCCTACAGCAGAGTATAATCCCGACGAATGTATCAAAACAAATATCGGAGGCGCACAGAACGTAATCGACGCGGCATTAGCAACAAATGTGAAAATCGTTGTGGCTTTATCGACCGATAAGGCGGCAGCTCCAATTAACCTGTACGGGGCGACGAAACTTTGCTCCGACAAACTCTTTATTGCGGCAAACAACATTAAAGGAAACAGAGACTTAAAATTTTCTGTTGTGCGCTATGGAAATGTGATGGGGTCGCGAGGTTCGGTTATTCCCTTTTTTATGAGTAAAAGGGAGGGAGGCATTATTCCGGTTACACATAAGGAAATGACTCGATTCAATATTTCGTTGGAGGAAGGCGTAGCGATGGTGATGTATGCCATTAAAAATGGGCTGGGTGGAGAAATCTTTGTTCCTAAAATCCCTTCCTACAAAATCGAAATTTTAGCAAGGGCCATTGCTCCCGGCGCCAAAATAGAATATGTAGGGATCCGCCCGGGCGAAAAATTGCACGAAGAAATGATAACCGAAAGCGATTCGTACAACACTGTCGAATTTGACAAATATTACGCCATCCTGCCGTCAGGAGTTGAATTTGACAAATATTTGACACATTACAACGCCAAAATGGTATCACCCGGATTCAAGTATAATTCCGGAACAAATTCGCAGTGGGAAACTGTTGAAAGTTTGCGCGAAAAAATTAAAAAATATGTGGATATTAATTTTTCTATATAAATCATGTCAAAAAATAGCATTACTTGTATTGGTTACCATACTGGGAAAGATTTTTTTGAAATACTACCCCTGATAAAATCGCATGTTCCTGAATACAAATTCAAATATATAGATATTGATCCCTATCACTCTATAACTGATAAAATCGTTGCAGGATATATAGAATGAAAAATGTTTAAAACGATATAAAATTAACGAATATGCTTATTGACAAAAAATATATTATAATGCGGATTGTTTCACTGTTGAAAATATCCCAAATAGTTAGTGCAAATAAAGATAAAAGTCATTTATACAGAATAAAACTACTATTTCCATTTTGGTTGAGAAGATTTATTTTTTCTTCTTTCAACCCCCTTTATACATTTTATAAAAAGAAAAATCAAAATTATACAATTAATTATCCTTCTATGCATCCAATGGCTATTGATTTTATTTGTTATTCTTTAACGGAAAATATTCATTTTGATACAACCGAATATTATCCAGACAACGATGTTCCTACTATTATAGAATATATTGATAATCGAATTAAATCTGTATTATCATATCCATCTCAGAAGATGAATGAAAATCAGTTCAAAACCCAGCTACATAATGAAAGTTTATCGAAGAAAGTAAAAAAACATGGATATTACTATTCTTTGTTGCATGAAGAGATACAATACGAATTCTCTAATATTGCAGAAGTTGCCACATTTGATCATCATTATGGACTGAAAAGATTACCGGAAATAACTCAAAAATATATTAATGGAAAAGATTTTTTGGATATAGGAGCAGCAGAAGGAGATACTGCTATTATGTTATTGCAATACAATCCACGAAAAGTTTTTGCATATGAACCTGTTGCAAAAACTTATCAGAAATTATTGGTAAATTCCAAGTTATGGAAAGATAAAATTGTTGCTGTAAAAAAAGGCATAGGAGACGAAGAAACAACAATGGAAATCAATATCAATCCGACAAATGAAGGTGCAAATACTGTCAAAAAAAATCTCAGTATAGGATTTTCCCGCAAAAAGATTGAAAAAATAGATATTATTACTATAGATAAAGAATGTAAAGACAGAAACATAGGACTTATTAAAATGGACATTGAAGGATTTGAATATTATGCTGTTAAAGGAGGTTTAGAAACGATTAAACGAGATAAACCTGTTTTATTCATTTCTATTTACCATACTGGGAAAGATTTTTTTGAAATACCTCCTTTATTAAAATCTCATGTTCCTGAATACAAGTTTCGAATGATAGATAATAACCCTACTCATCCTATTGCAGAATGGGTATTGATTGCTTATATATAAAATTAATTAGTATGATTAAAATTGCATTGTTTGTTATATACAATCACAGGTATGACAAAAATATTGATAAAGTGGAGGAATTGTATCGTGATAAATTCACCCATATTTTTCATGTAATACCTTTTTATGACGGTAATAGATCAAATGTTCTGCCGGTTTATGCCAACTCAATATATTTTCAATCTTATATTGCTCAAGCATTTCAACAAATATCGCATCAAAAAGAACAATATTCACACTATTTTATTGTTGCTGATGACATGTTGTTGAATCCTTGTATTAATGAAAAAAATATATTTGATTTTTTAAATCTTGATATGGAAACTTGTTATATCAAAGATATTCGGGAACCTCATAAAAAGTGTTATAACAACAGGGGATTACATTGGGCTTGGTTAACGCAATTTACATATAAAATGAATAAGCCAAGAGTAGAAATAAAGACTGTGCTGCCATCGAAAGAAGAAGCTGTGTCACAGTTTGAAAAGCATAAAATTGATATATCGCCAATAAAATTAACCAAGCAGGTTCGTTCTTTAATATATTGCATTTATAAGGCATGGTACGGATTAGCTTATCGAACATTGATTACAATCTTTCAAAAGAATAAGATAAACTATCCACTTGTTTGGGCATACAGCGATTGTTTGCTGATACCGCACTCGGTAATGCTGAAATTTTGCACTTGTTGCGGGGCATTTGCTGCAACTGATTTGAATGTAGAACTTGCCATTCCTACCGCCTTGCTGTTATGTACAGATAAAATCTCCACCGATAATAAATTAGGTATCAAATCTATAGCAAATGAGATTGAAAATATCAAAAAGATTGAAAATATGTATAATTTTGATTTGCAAAAATTAATCAAAAATTTTCCCGAAGATGTCTTTTTTATTCACCCCATCAAATTAAGTAAATGGAAATAAGTGATATCGCTGTCATAGGCGCTGGAATATCCGGACTATCTATTGCACATTGCTTGAAGGAACATGCTCAGGTAAAAGTCTTTGAAGCAGATGTACAACCGGGCGGTTTAATCAAATGCGACAACGTTAACGGATATCTTTACCATAAAGTTGGTGGACATGTATTTAATTCAAAGCGACAAGATGTTTTGGATTGGTTTTGGAGTTTTTTTGACAAACAAAACGAATTTGTCCAAGCTTCGCGAAACGCAGTAATATCTATGCCCGGCCAACAATTAGTTGGCTATCCAATAGAAAATCATATATATACATTAGAGACATCTTTGATGAAAAAAATTATTGGCGATTTATTATACATAACGAAACAAGGTTATACTCCAGCTATTAATTTTGAAGAATTTCTTAAAATACATTTTGGTAATACGCTTTTTGATATTTATTTTCAGCCTTATAACAAGAAAATATGGAAAACCAACTTGACGGAAATTCCTTTGTCATGGTTGGAGGGAAAACTGCCAATGCCAACGATTGAAGATATACTGTACAATAATTTCAATCGCGAAAAAGACCATAATATGGTACACAGTTCTTTTTATTATGCAAAAAATAATGGTTCGCAATTTTTGGCCAACCGTTTGGCGGAAGGGCTTGATATATCATTTAACAGTATAGTAAACGCAATAAAACGTGTTGGCAAATTTTGGGAAATAAACGGTGAACAGTTTGACAAAATTATCTTTTGTGGAAATATAAAGGATTTATCGAAGATAATACGAGGATTTTATGTTAATACTTACAAATGCTTTATTGACAATCTGGCGTATCATGGCACAACGACTGTTTTATGTGAAATCGAACAAAATCCGTATAGCTGGATTTATTTACCGGATAAAGCATATTCGGCTCATCGAATTATTTGTACCGGTAATTTTTCGCCATTTAACAATTGTAATGACAAAATGACTGCTACAATTGAATTTACCGATGAACTCCCGAAACGGGATATTGATTTACAATTAAATAAAATGCCATTTTCGCCTAAATATTTGACACATCACTATACTCCTTATACCTATCCCATCCAAAATGCAAATACAAGAAAAACAATTGGTGTGTTAAAAAGCGAATTGGAAAAGGAAAATTTTTATTTACTGGGACGTTTCGCCGAATGGGAATACTACAATATGGATGCGGCTATAGTGGCTGCTATTGATTTATCAAAACAAATAAAACAAATTATAAAATGAATCCTGTACCTTACGGACGACAAAACATAACTGAAGAAGATATTCATGCAGTTGTCGAAACACTGCGGTCTGATTTTCTGACGCAAGGACCCAAAATTGCAGAATTTGAACACGATTTTGCTCAATACACAGGCGCCAAGTATGCAGTGGCAGTATCTAACGGCACAGCCGCACTGCACTTGTCGGCAATGGCGCTAAACATACAGCCCGGCGATAATGTGATTGTTACTCCAATGACTTTTGCCGCTTCCGCCAATTGTGTGAGATACTGTGGCGGGAATGTTGTTTTCTGCGATATTGACAGGGATACTTGTTTGCTCGATTTGGAAAAATTGAAACAAACGCTTGTTTCCAAACCCAAAGGATATTACAAAGGAATTATTCCCGTGGATTTTGCAGGATACCCTGTGCATGGCGAAAAATTGCGGAAAATAGCAGATGAGTATGGTTTATGGATTATAGAGGACGCCTGTCATGCTCCCGGCGCATGGTTTACGGACTGTGAAGGAGAAAAGCAATTGACCGGCAACGGAAATTTTGCCGAGCTAACTTGCTTCTCGTTTCATCCGGTGAAGCATATTGCTACCGGCGAAGGAGGAATGATAACAACCAATTCAAAGGCGCTGTATGAAAAGCTGATACTTTACCGAACGCATGGCATAACTAAAAATCCTGATTTATTGAACGAAAATCATGGTGGTTGGTATTACGAAATGTTGGAATTGGGTTATAACTATCGCTTGACCGATTTTCAGGCAGCGCTGGGCATTTCACAATTGAAGCGTGCTAATGAGGGATTAGTTCGGAGGCAGGAAATAGCCCGCAGATATGACGAAGCATTTAAAGATATTTCCGGAATTATTACGCCAAAAGTATCTCCGGATGTTTACCATGCCTATCATTTGTATATAATACAGACAGAAGACCGCCGAAACCTGTATGATTATTTAAAGGAAAACGATATACATGCACAGGTACATTACGAACCGGTACATCTGCAACCCTACTACAAAAAGTTGGGAAACAAATTGGGCGATATGCCGGTAGCCGAAAACTTTTACAGACATTGTTTAAGTTTGCCAGTGTATCCGGCATTGACGGATGAGGAACAGGAATATGTGATTGAAAAGGTAAGAGGATTTGCATTAACAAAACAGGATAGAAGTCGTCCCAAAATCAGCATTATTGTTCCGGTGTATAATGTAGAAAAATATTTGAGACAATGTCTCGATTCGCTTATTCATCAGACATT
This sequence comes from Bacteroidales bacterium, assembly GCA_031257735.1. Taxonomy (GTDB): domain Bacteria; phylum Bacteroidota; class Bacteroidia; order Bacteroidales; family WCHB1-69; genus JAIROC01. Next base: position 8,437 of record JAIROC010000165.1, read on the forward strand.
AAAAGAGATAGAAATTATATGTGTGAATGATGCGTCGCCCGATAATTCATTGAATATTTTAAATGAATATGCTCAAAAAGACGGGCGCATTATTGTAATCAACTTAAAAGAAAACAGAAAACAGGGCGGGGCTCGTAATGCCGGGATACAGATGGCAACTGCTCAGTATATTGCGTTGGTAGACAGTGATGATTGGTGTGCTACAGATTTTTGTGAGAATCTGTGGAATGGTTCTGAAAATGGTTCTGTGGACTTAGTCTGTTCTGATTTTTATATGATTGAAAATGATAAAGTAACTGTTTGCGAACGGTTTCCATCTCATATTTTAGAATTAACAAAAAGTGAACGCGATAAATATTTTATCTTATATGGTTGGTTTGCTTGGCCTTCAATGTTAAAGAGAACATTGTTTTTTGATTATCAATTATTTTATCCCGAAAACAGATTTGGCGAAGACGTTGCTCTGTCGTCACAAGTATTTTGTATAGCAAATAAAATAGTCCAAGTTAAAAAACCATTATATTATTATAGAATACGCGAAAACTCTACTACGCACACAGCAAAACAATTTCCTGTAAAGGATTATATGTTAGGGGCAATTTCTTTTTTTGAAGATATGAAGCGTTTAGGTTTTTACGATATATATAAAACAGTAGTGGAAGCTCGTTTTTACAAGGAATTTTACAGACAATCTTTGTTAAGATGTATTTTCCGTTTTTCCAAACCTCAAGTACAATACATAAACCAAATAAAACAACAATTTAAAAAAGACTATGGGTTTACAAAAAAAAGTTATTACATGCATTATAAATATACATTATCGAAAATACGAGAAATACAAAGAAATATTTTATTGCAAACAGTACAATGGAATACTATGGCGGGAATTTTTTTAATCCGTTTAATATGGTTATGCAAAGGAAAAATAAGGTAATGGTAATGTTAGGGATGCATATTAAAATAATAAGTAATATACTTATAAATTTAAATTATTGAAATAATGAATATTTTATCAGAATTAAAAAAACGTTTTTCGCCACACGGGCGATATAAACTTAGTATGAACCGGTTAAAACAAGTAAGACGAAATTATCCGAATGATATTTTTGTACAAAAAGCCATTTCAGTTATTAGGAAAAAGATGTATTGCATACCAACGCCAAATACATTTCATAAACTTCATCGAAGTATGATGAATTTATACAATATAGAATTGATAAAGGAGGGGGGAGGCAATGACCACAATCTTTTAAATGGAGTTTATTTTCATTCCCCCGAATACAATAATTATATGTGGATGTTTGTTTATGAATACATTGATATTGTACTTAGTGATTCATATTTGCGAAAAAAACTGGAGCAAGCAGGTCAGCAAAATTCATCATGTATTGCTGATGTATTGTCAGCAATGCCTATAGAAGGTCCATATCAATATCATAAGGTGTTTTTGAATGAAGGAGATGTTATCATTGATGCTGGCGCGAATGTGGGTATGTTTTCCTTATTCGCCGCTAAATATTACAATTGTCAATGTCATGCATTTGAACCCAGCAGGTTTGTTATTCCAACATTAGAAAAAAATATACAAACTAATATGTTGAGCAATAATATAACTATATATCCTTTAGGATTAAGCGACAAAAATGATGAAGTAACATTCACTATAACTCACGATAATATAGGAGGTTCTACATTTATGTGTTCCCTTAGTACAGAAAATATTGAGACGGAAACTATTCATTGTATTTCTTTGGATTTTTGGGCAGACGAAAATCATATTTCTAAAATCGATTTTATCAAAGCAGATATTGAAGGCGCAGAACGGTTATTGTTGAGAGGCGCAACAAATGTATTAAAAAGGATGCAACCGAAACTTTCTATTTGCACCTATCATTTACCCGACGACAAACAAGTGTTGGAAAAAATCATTAAAGATGCAAATCCAAATTATGTTGTTATACATGCGTATGATAAATTGTATGCATATGTTCCAGAAAAATACAGATAACAATATGAAAACCATTGCCATAATTCCTGCCCGTGGTGGCAGCAAACGAATACCGCGAAAGAATATCAAGCCGTTTTTAGGTAAACCGATTATAGCATACTCTGTTGAGGCGGAAGCAGACTGGAAATTGGCAGAACTAAAATACAAATTATTACGAAAAAAAAATAAATTGCAAAAAAAAATGTTTAATTTTGCGCCCGATATTAATTTTTTGTTAAATATGTTTTTTTAATAGAATATGGAAACAACAGGTATTATTTTTTTCAGACCGACAATTTTGCAGAACGGCGAATACGTGTCGTTCATGTCCGAAACCGAGCGTCAGGCTGTTACTAACGGAGTGGATACATTAGGCCTCGGCGGGCTGTATCCTTTCTTTAAAAACGGGCTGACCCTCGTACAGCAGACGCATGGAGTCTCGCGTGGCAACCC
>JAIROC010000174.1 GCA_031257735.1 Bacteroidales bacterium
TAACGGAGCTAAAAATATATTGGTATTGAGATGTTTTAATGAAACAGACGGTAAATGGGGACAATTCTGGAATAAAATAACAAAACTCGGATATTAACATTAGATAAATGCTACACCCAAACAACTCACAAACATTTATTGGTTGTGTAAAACAAATCTAAGCATTTTAGGCTATTATTTTGCCGTTGCGCCGCCAATTTTATGAATAATAGCCGATAACTTCTTATTTTTAACTTTGTTTTGTGGAATATCTATTTGGTCTTTATAAAAGAAAAAGCCTTCTTGTAAGGTAATACGCCAATAGACTGACTACGCACTACATATCACACAGACAAGAAAATAAAATGAAAAATATAAAATATCTTGCATTGGCAATTACCGTATCTCTATTTGCAACATCGTGTAATGATGATATGGATACTCTACGTCTTAATAATCCGGTAGAAGTAGAAACTGAAAAGAATGTGTATGAAGAATTAGGCATTGAGCTTTTAGATGATGCCTCTATTATTCGTTTCAAAGATGAGAGCGCTTATACGGATTTGTTAAATGTACTTGCTGCGAAAACAGAACAAGAGAAAAGAGATTTTTTTGAAAAAGTGCCTCTTAAATCTCAATATATTCTTCTAAATGAAGCAGATGAAGAACTTAGGACGCTTAGTGAAGCAGATGAAGAACAAAGTTTTAAATCTAAAAATATACCGCGTATTGCAAAAAGTATGATGGTATTTTTATGTTTAATGAAGTAGATCATGAAGACTTGTGTGCTTATTCAAAGATAATCAATGTTGAGAATCGATATTTTGCGAATAAAGATGGTTTGTTCTATATTGGCGATTCTCTTGTTGTAAGCCCAACATTTAATAACGTTGCTGAATATTTAAATTTGGAGATATCTACACGTGGCTCTACTTCTAGTTTGGTCGGAGAAAAAAATCATGCATGGAGTCATCAGAGTGATCGAAAAGTTGGTCTGTATATTAGCATAAATGGTGAACGAATAAATGTAAATTTCACGTCTCAGAAAAAAGGGATATTTGGCTGGGTTAGATATGATACAAAATATTATGCAAAATTCAAGTTAGATGGTGGATTTCAGTTTAGTGAGTCTGCTTATTATGGGTATCCGTTTGAAAAATATATAAATAAAAATAATGTCGAATTTCAAATAGATACAAAAGAATTAGACGGGAATGTAACTGTTTATTTAGGAAAAGTTGATTATAGATCAGGCCCCGTGACATATCGTTATGCAACGTCTGGTTATATGGAAGTTTGATATAGAGGAGTTTCTTATGACAATAGGGGTAAAGCATCTGTCTCGTTAGCTAATTGATAATTATTATCCGGAATATTTGCAAACACAGAGGTTTGCAAATATTCCGGATTTAGTATAAAAATTTAAAAAAAACAACAATGAAAAGAAATCTTTTATTTGCAATTTGCCTTATTATAGCAGGAATTTTCGATGTGTCTGCGCAACGCAAAGTTTATTTTACGCCCAAAGTCGGATTAAATATCACTAATATTACAAATACGCAGGGCGATTGGAAATCGGGAACAAATTTGGGAATGGGAGTCGAATGGTTGATAAAACCGAAGATAGGAATTGAGACCGGGCTTTATTATTCTGAATATGGAACGAAAAACATAGATATTCCTTCTTTGAACCATAAACAAATGGTGGAACTTAGTTACATACAGATGCCGATTGCAGTAAAATATTATTTATTTAAAGGATTCAACATCTTTGCCGGACCACAGTTTAATTATAAAATAGATGAAAAGGTAAAGCCTGTATATACAACTATTACATACAATAAAGACTTTGCTCTGAACGGATTGGCAGGACTTGGTTATCAATTTGATTTTGGATTAACGTTTTCTGTTAATTATGTCTTGGGAATTACTTCTGTAGGACAACCCATTTTCGCTGCTAATAATAACACATATAATCGTCGTAATTACGCTTATCAGTTTAATGTCGGCTGGCGTTTTTAATCTTTCGTATTAATTCTCTACCACTCATAGCAAAAAGATTATTGATCCCTGTTTGCTTATTACCGAATAGCTTATTTAAAATACAGGTATGAAAAGAACTTTCTTATTTTTATACTGTATGATGTATTGTTCATCATGCTCAGTTGATTTTGATTCCAAAATTGATATTAAATCAGAACGCGAATGTATTGTTGTTAATGCTTGTTTGCAACCGGATAGCCTTATTGCTATACGTTTATATGCAAACACGATTGAAGATAAGAAATCGAAAGTAATTCCCTTAGAAGGCGCACATGTCATCTTAAAGGAAAATGATGATGTTTTATATGATGGAGTTTCCGGTGCGACATTAAGCCTTCATGTCAATCCCAAAGCTGGAGGGAACTATTTTTTAAAGGTAATTCATTCCGATTATCCCGAAGTAACAGCAGAAACGCGAATACCTATGCCCATATACTGTACTGTCTTATCGAAAGACCATTTACTTAATCTTTCGGATTTTATTTTTTCGGAAACAGATGTTCCTTTATGGATAACTACTATGGCAATATTCTCTGATACGACGCCAATACAATATGGGGAGTTATATACTAATAATTTACTGATTGATAATGTAAATCGAAATGAGGGCGGGATGATTCTACATAATAAAGTCGGCTCCGGTTATCACGACGGTTTTTTACGTATAAAAGGAAAATATGTATCTAAACAGTCTGAAATTCTTTATTATCCGATGTTAAGTCGATCGATAATTTGGGAAAATTTTTTAGGAAAGGAAGTACGATTAATAGCAGCAAGTAAGGAATATGACTTATACTGTAAAACTTACTATCAATTAATATCATCTCCGGTAAGTAATGATTTATCTTCTATTTTATATCAGCCTGTCAGTGTTTACAGTAATATTGAACGTGGTTTAGGGATTTTTGCAGGGAAGTCGGAAACGAGTTATTTTATTAACGAGTAATAATGCATTTATGTATAAGAAATATATAATTGCGTCATTTTTTTGTTATATAACGATTTGGGGGACATTGTCGCAAAACCGGATAACAATCAGTGGAATTGTACGTGAAAAATCAACAAAAGAAGTAATTGCAAATGCAACTATCAAGACCTCTGATGATGTAAGTTTTTCAAATGAGCGAGGCTTTTTTTCTTTTAAAGCGCCTACAAATCGACTAAATATTACAATTTCATTTGTTGGGTTCGAATCATCTAAAATAGTCATTAACGCTGTTAAAGATACGGTATTAGTTGTAGAATTGGAGGAGGGAATTGAATTAGAGGAGGTTGTTGTCGAGCATAAACGCTCTGTTTTACGAAGTAAGGGATTGGGAAATATGCAATTGGATTTAAAGCAACTTCATAAGATACCATTATTCCTGGGCGAGCGTGACGTCATTAAAGCAATGCAATTTTTGCCGGGAGTATCTTCCGGAATAGAAGGCTCGTCAAATCTCAATATTCGTGGGGGAACAAACGATCAAACGTTATATTTAACGGACGATGTTCCCGTATACAATCAAAATCACACTTTTGGGTTATTATCTATATTTAATCCGGAAGCGCTACATACTGCAGACTTGTATAAAGGAGGAATACCTGCAATGTATGGAAGTCGTCTATCCGGTGTGGGTAGCGTTTCTTTAAAAGACGGTAATATGAATAGCCCTAATCAGTCAATATCGGTTGGATTGTTGTCCGGTGCGATTCACTTGGAAGGCCCGATTGTAAAAGAAAAACTTTCTTATCTGGTTTCTGCACGACGTTCTTTCTTGGATTTGATCACAAGAGGACTTATTAGTCTTTCCGATCATTCGACAGGTATGGAAATGTTTGCTTTCTATGATGTAAATGCAAAAACAACATGGAATATGAATAATAAAACCAATCTTTCATTGCAGTTTTATAGCGGATACGACGATTTGTACGGAATGAACAAAGATCATACATCAGACGAAGAAAATAAATATAGCGACAAGTTTGGTTTCGGATGGAAAAGCATGATGACTTCTTTACGTTTAACCTCTTCATTATCTCCAAATGTTTATTTGTCATCTAACCTGTATTATACTAATCTAAACAATTTCAAGTATTTTCAACAAAAAAGTACATCCTTAAATGATAACCTGAAATTGAAAAACTACATTTTTTCCAATTTAGAAGAGTTTGGTTTAAAGTCAAAAATAGAACATAAACTTAATAACAACAATACCCTGCTTTATGGTATAGATTTGTCCCGGCAATATTTTAAGCCGGATTATATGGAAAAGACAGTAGATAAAAATAAGCTCGTATATGAAACCGATAGATTGAAATTGCAAACGATTGGAATGTTCATTTATGACGAACTGACTTTTGACGAATGGTTTTTTTGCTTAGGTCTGCGTGGATCAGCTTATAATAATGGGCGTCATACACTATTTGCAGTAGAGCCTCGTATAAAAGCGAGTAAGCTGTTGGGTGAGAAAAACAAAATAATGTTGGCGTATGATTATACAACCCAACCTGTACATTCTTTGTACGAAATGACTTATACGGTACAGTGCGACTTCTGGCTGCCTTTTCAAGAAAAGAAACTTCCTGCTGCTCAACAATATTCAGCAGGTTGGAGAAATTATTTAACATCAAATCTTACGGTTTCATTCGAAGCATATTGGAAAGAAATGAAAAATCTTCTTCGTATTGACAATTTAGAATATTACATTAATTACCACGACTGTTATTCAATTGGAAAAGGTCGTTCTTATGGACTTGAATTTATGGCGCTGTACGATTACAAACGATTTTCTACATGGTTATCTTATACTTTATCCAAATCAACACGTACTTTTGATCAGGGCAAGTATCCATTCAAATATGACTCTCCTAATGATGTTTCCGCATTTGTGAGCTACGATGTATATAAAAAGAATGAGAGGAAAAATACATTATCATTAAATATGCAATATCGCACAGGCATTCCATATTATGTTTCTTCGACAAATCTTCCCGGCATAGGTCTGCCTTCTTATGAAAACGGATATATCTATGACGGTTTTTCTTCTTTAAACTATATACCCAAAAGTCCTAATACAAGATTATCAGATTATTTCAGGGTCGACGTCAATTTCACAATGGAGAAAAAATTGAAAAAAGGCGGAAACAATATTTGGCAATTCTCATTATTGAACGCAACAGGACACATAAACCCCTATGCTGTTTATCGCGAAAATAGCGGGCGCTACAAAGCATTTTTATTGATACCATTCATGCCGTCATTTTCATATAAAAGAGAGTTTTAATTATTTCCCCAAGTAGTTTCCTTCTTTGTCTTTGGATTTAGCGACCCCGGTGCGATTCAAACGCACGACCTTCAGAACCGGAATCTGACGCTCTATTCACTAAGCTACGGGGCCAAAACGTTGCAAAAATATATAAAATCCGTTAGTTTGCCAAATTTTATGTATTTTTTCGGATTTTCCCCTTTTCTTGCCCTTATTGCCGTGGCTCATAATGTCGTGCAACCGGACGGGCGAGTTACAAAAATCAGCTCTTTTTTCGCCGTGCCGGAAACGTTTCGACGCCGGACGCAGCAAAAAGGATTACGACAAACAGGTAAGGGTAATGATAGCGCGGGCTTACGCAAAAGATGCAGGTGACAAGCGTCCCTGCAAGGAGGATGAACAGCAGGATACCTTTTCCGGACAGCAACGTTTTCCGGCGGAGGGACGTGATTACCCCATAACAGCAGGCGACCAGCGCGAAATAGTACGTCAGGCTTTTCAGCCCCATTTGCACTGCACGGGCAATGAATGCCGATTTCCCGACCTTGCCTGCAACGACGTATGAATCCACAAATCCGTCGCCGCCAAGGATGGGACGGTCGGACCATGAATCTTCCACGTACAGTCCGGCCAGTTTCTTGACATAAAGCATGCCGTACCTTGCGGGATGCGCCTTTATCCACTGTATGGAACGCGCCTTCCAGACGGAATCTTTCTGAAAAAAGGTCAACCCCTCTCGGTCATCAATGAACACAGCGCTCGTAGAATCATTTATCAGCGATGTGGCTATGCCTCCGTAGGCTTTGTCGTTGGCGGTCATAATCAGGTTAATGCCGGATGTTGTCGACTGGTAGATAAAATATCCGGTTCGCCGTTCTGCCGTCTTCCCGATAAGAAAGACAAGGAGCAGCAGCGGCAGCAGCAGGGATAGATAATGCACCGGCGCATATTTTTTCCAAAGCATGTAGACGATTGCGCCTGCCAGGAAAATGACGGCCAACGGACGCACCCAGTTGGCCAGCGTAAACAGCAGACCGGCTATCGACAGAAAGAGAATCCTCGGATGCAGGCACAGACAAAAAGCCGTCAGCGCCGAAAACAGAAAAGGAATCTCCGTGCCGGCAGGAATGACCGCCATCATATTGGAATACAGAAAACACCAGATAATGACGGCCAACTGCGCCGTTTTTTTACTGAAGAACCTGTTCCCCAGATAATATATTTCCGCAACGATGGCGATATTCATGAACAGGTTGAAAAACAGGTTTGCTTTTAATGTGCCGAAGAGGTGAAGCTGCAAAATCAGGTAATTGATAAACCCCGGCGCCCAGATGAATGATTCATACAGGTGACTGTCGCCCGGATACCATTCTCCGGCCTCGAAACATTGTTTTGCCATTTTCATATAGGCTCCCTGATCGCTTCCCTGAGGTTTGTCCCAAAAATAAACAATCAACGCCATCTGGCCGACGACCCAGACGGCAAGTACCACGTACATGATGAATGATAGACGCTCTTTCCGTTTCATATTTTGTAAATTCGAATCATGCAAAAATACATAAAATTATCTAATTACACGCAGACGAATAAAAATTTCCGGCAAAATTTATAGAGGAAAAGTACCTTTCCTCTGTAAAAAAACTTTTCTTCATTGCACGCGCTTGGAAATCGTAAGGTTTTCATGTAATTTTGTGGCCAATGACACAAAAAATAATACATATTTATGATTGCAACAATAAATTTCTATAGAGATTGTACGTATGATGAAACGAACATGCAACCAACGGTCTTTTAGCGAAGCGTTAAAAAAACGGCTTATGCCAAAGAGTTATGAACATGCTGTGAGTTCTATGTTACCTTAGCGTTAAAAAATAAATAATGTAAACATGAAACGAACATGTAAAACGGCTTACGCCAAAGAGTTATGAACATGCTGTGAGTTCTATGTTACCTTAGCGTTAAAATTTAAATAATGTAAACATGAATTATAAGGTTATTATCCGGTTGATGCGCCATGATCAGTGGGTGAAGAATCTGTTTGTTTTCCTTCCTCTTTTTTTCAATGCAAATATCATGAATATAGATCAGGCGATGTTCTGTGTTTATGCGTTTGCGGGTTTTTCGTTTGGCAATCCTTGATGTAATGTGTATCGCGTCGGGTTTTGTCATCAGGATTTTTCGTTATTTGCAGATTGCAATGGTGGAAGAGAACAGCGGCAATCCGACTGAAATATTCCTGAATGACCGGTTCGTTCAGGTAAGTATTCTGGGATGGATCATCGCATTTGTGTTTATCATTTATTTTTAAGACGCCTAAAATTGACGTTTGTGGAAGCGGTAGAGGTTTCAGAAACATAAAATGTTATGAATACAAAAAAAACATGCTGACTGATATAAGCGCAGAACTTGAAAAAAAGTTTGGCGCACGTGGTACGCCTAAGCGGGATAATCTGTTTTTGTGATAGCGGCTATTAATGAAATTACAGATTGATTTACATGCTTAAAAGAACAACTTCAATTATATCGATATCTTACATTTCTGAAATTCACAATGCCGTTTTCCTGAATATCGGTATCGGAATTGCCGTCATAAATGACCTGTGTGGAAACAAGCGTATCGCCCAATAGCGTTTTCAAATATTTCAGGTTATTGAGAAAACCGCTGTGAAAAGCCGTTGCCGATTTTATTTCAAAGGCGCGGCAGGTTGCGCCGAAGTCTTGCACAATGTCAATTTCGCGTTGCGATTTGTCGCGGTAAAACAGCAGATTGTTGTCTTTGCCTGCATTGCAGCAATTTTTCAAAAATTCGAGAACGACATAATTTTCAAACAACATTCCGCGCAACGGGTGTGTTTCCAAATGACTTTCGTTTTCAATGCCAAGCAGCAAACACGCCAAAGCCGTATCATAAAAATAGATTTTCGGCGTTTTTATCAACCGTTTGCCTGTATTTTTATAAAAAGGCGGTAAGCGGAAAACCAAATATGACGCTTCGAGCACGCTCAGCCACTCCATAATGGTAATATGGGAAACGCCGATTTCATTCGACAAATTCGTAGAATTAAATTCCGAGCCGATACGCCCCGCACACATTTTCATAAAGATTTGAAACTTGCTCATATCTTTCACATTTATCAACCGGCGCACATCTCGTTCCACATACAGATTGTAATACTGCCGCATGGCGTCGCCTACCGGAATATTTTTTGTCCACACGGCAGGGTAGCCGCCTTTGAGCAGCAATGTCAAAGTAGCCGTTTGCGCCTTTTCGCCCAATTCATGCAGCGAAAAAGGCAGCAAAATCAGCATTGCCGCCCTGCCCGCCAGCGATTCGGTTACTTTTTCCATCAGCGAAAAATTATTGCTGCCTGTAACGATAAAATTGCTCTCGGGCAGTTCGTCTGTCACAATGCGCAGATACTCAAAAATCTCGGGGTAATATTGCGCCTCGTCAATCAGCAGTCCTCCTGCGTATTTCTTCAAAAATTCTTCGGGGTTTGCTTCTATCATTTGCCTGTCGGCTGCCCGCATCATATCAATGGAATGATAATCGGAAAACAGATTTTTGCACAGGGTAGTTTTACCCGATTGGCGCGGTCCCGTTACTATAATAACAGGAAAATACTGTTTCAAACGCATTATTTCTACATTTAACTCTCTGATTACAATTGATTTTTTCATGCATTGGACAATTTGAAAGTTGGACTTGCAATCTGTCCGCAAAGATAGCGCAAGTTGAGAGCAATACAAAATAAGCTTGTTTATTTTTATTGCCGAAACGCCGCCTGTCTTCATTTTTTATCCACTTATGCATTTTTTGAACACTGCAATTCAAGCGACTCAAATATGGCAATCAAATGCTTTCCTGAAAAAGGTCGATAGCGTAAATTATACAACAATTTATCATAAAAACTCTGTTTTCCTTCCTTTTCCTGATTTTTTATTTGTAATGATAAATTATAATTATCAACCGCTTTTTTTTCGCTAAATATCAAATCAACACTATTTCTATCAAGAAAAGCAAAAGCGCAAACTAAAGCAAATATTAAATTTATATCTATTATTTCATTAGTTAAAACACTCTCGCTATCATAATTTTCTCTTATTTGGATAGGTTTGAATTTTACAATCCACTTTATCGTATATGCTGCTTGTTTATGACTGTTAACCCATTTGGATCCACAATAATCTTTATATCTATGAATATCGTCATAATAGGACTTAACAACAAAATGCAATAAACACTTATTCAAATACACCGCTTTTTTAACGATGTCTGCTTTTCGTTCAATAAACTTGTCAAATTGTTGCATCAGAGAGATTTCTCTTAAATATGATTTCAAACGAATAAGATCATCTAGTCTGTCTTTAATCTCATCTTTTGCATTTGCAACTTCATCTTCAAGAGCTACGATTTTTTGCTCAAGTTTAGGTATTGTATACGATTTCCCTTCGATTAACAAACGATCAGAAATAGCGTTATTCTCTTTTTTAGAAGAATTTGTTTGATTGCTATTATTATTCATGTGTACATTATTTAAAATTTAACACTAAGGTAACATAGAACTCACAAATGTTCATAAATCTCTGGCGCAAGCCGTTTTTTTAACGCTTCGCTAAAAGACTGTTAGTTCATGTTCGTTTCATGTTAATCAAAAAGCTTTTCTAAAACATAATCTGTGTTTTCAAGAAGTTGTTCTTGGGTAAGTCTTTCTCCGTCATTTTTACACCTCTCGTTGAGAATTTCTTCAACAGATGAATTATATGATGGAACAACCACTATATTCGTTGCTCTTTTACCTTTAAAAAGCGCCCAAAAACTTATAGTAACAGAAAGTAGCAATACAACCAAAATAATTATACTAATTGCGCTCATTTGTTTTATTGTTTTTATTTGTTATTTTAAAATTCAATCCGGTATATGCATATTTGATATATTATTCGCTCCTTTGTGTAATGATAATATTTTAACCTTGAATCCAATAGCAGATGCTATGCCTGCAATTGTTACAATTAGTGACACTTTTATATTATCAGCAAAGGGAATAGCCTCGTCACTTGGTATAAGTTTCAAAAAACATATATAAAGAAAACATGTTATGAAAAGCACTGTTATTGTTAGAAATATATACGTACCTAAAATAATACGATAAGATTCCACTATTTCAAAAGTTTTGTCAAAAAAATGTGGCGCCAAGCTGACAAGAACAAATAAACCTAAAAAGATATATGCTCCTCCATTATAAATCAGTGCAACCATATCATAAAAATTTTTGCCTGTCTTCACCGGCAGATTTATCAATAAAGCAAAACACAATGGCATTGCTACTGGTAATAATATATTCACCAATAGCCAAATATACAGTTCTTTTGATGCGAATACTTTCATAAAATGTATCAAACACTTGAAAACAAGCTGTAAAGTTACAAAATATTTTTAAAAAATATCTCCTATTGAATATTTTTCTTCTTTCAGATATCTATTTAGTACTTTAACAACTATGTTTTTATGTCTATCTGAAGGTGAAATTCTTCTTGTGCAAATTTTATTAATTGTACCTACAGAGATGCTTTCCGCATATTCCTCACATAATTTTGCGAGTTTTGCTTGTGTTATACCAACCACATTCAATGTGTCTTTTAATCTGTTATTCTCAAATAGCATCTGATTCATATATATCTATTTTCGTACAAAAATAGATATAAACATTCAAATAAACTAAATGAAAACACAAAAAAAACGAAAATAACCATTTATAGCTATAAATAACCATAAATAATCAATAATAGTTGGCTATATTTATTATAGAACAGACATAAATGTTCGTTTCATGTGTACATTATTTATTTTTTAACATTTCGGTAACATAGAACTCACAGCATGTTCATAACTCTTTGGCGCAAGCCGTTTTACATGTTCGTTTCATGTGCGGGTTCGAAGCCCAGTCTTTGCCTCTTGATTACTTCGGTCAGTTTCATGTTCGGACTTGTCAGACATGTTCAAATGTCATTATTCCAGTAAAAATCGACCATAGGAGATTTGCGTCTAAGCGCTTTTTATATCGGGAAACTCCACTCCGAGTTCAGATAAAGCCTGTTTATAATGATTTATACGGGCTTGACGTTTTTTTTCATCTTCAAACCCGGCTCCAAGTTCCTTATATGACACATTATCTTTTACTATCAGAACTCCTGACCAGATAAAAGTTTACAAGCTGAAAATAAGAGAGATATAGAAAATCGCACCACAAACTGAAAATGTCGCGATATTTAAGACGGAAAAGAAAACAAAAAAGTCGT
>JAIROC010000188.1 GCA_031257735.1 Bacteroidales bacterium
TTGAAAAATATATTAGTGGTAGTTATTCGTTATTTTGGTGGGACTAAGTTGGGTGTAAGTGGATTAATAAATGCTTACAAGGAGACAACAAAAATAACACTTGGAAATGCAAAAATAGAAGAACACGCTATTAAAGAGATGTATACCATTGAATTTGAATATCCTCTTATGAATAGTGTTATGCAGGTACTAAAAAATACCGCCATTGAAATAAAAAATACGACATACAATAATAATAATAATGTAATAATCACGTTTGAGGTTATGTGGACAAGAAAAGAGGAAATTTGTGGACAACTACGAAATATCTATGGCGTCTCACAAAAATATATTATGACTGTATAAAGATACAATATTTTATTGTATCTTTGCAGCCACTTAGTAAAAGATTAGAAGAAACAATTTTAAATTTAGTAATAATAAAAAAAGTAATTAGAAATGAAGAAATTAGTAGTATTAGCAGCAGGCGTTTTGTGTTTCATTTTTGTTTCCTGTGGAAACAAACCTGAACCAACAGTAGAACCAACTCCAGAAGTTACAGAACAAACGCAAGAACAACCCAAACATGAGTGTTGTAAAATGACAGAAGAACAAAAAGCAGAATGCGAAGCTTTTTGTAAACAATGGGAAGATTGGGCAAATCTTACCGACGAGGTAAAAAAAGACTTGATAGCCAAAACAAAAGAACGTTTTGACAAACAAGATGCAGAAAGAGATGCTAAAATTGCAGAATGCAAAAAAGCATGGGCTGATTTTGACAAACTTACTCTCGACGAACAAAAAGAGTTAATCGATAAGAGATTGCAATGCGAAAAGAAATGCTGTAAAGCAGACAAAAAATGCTGCAAAGAAGGAAAGAAAGATGGCGAAGAAAAATGCCATGACAAGAAAGAAAAAAATTAATTTTATTTGTTAAGAAAATTTGAGTTGAAAAGGGTGACTTTTAGTCGCCCTTTTTTATATTAAGGAAAAAAATACATTATCATTCCTATTGAAGAAATTTGATTACATTTACAAAAGATATATTTGTGAATAACAGTACGAAAGAATTGGATAAAGGTACTTCACTTCCTTTGATGGAAGCGTTTTATTCCTTGCAGGGGGAAGGATTTCATACAGGTAAGGCGGCTTATTTTCTGCGCATTGGCGGTTGTGATGTTGGATGTAATTTCTGTGATGTAAAAGAAGCATGGGACAAAAATATACATCCATTAACCACAGTGAACGAAATACTGAGAAATGTCTTGGAAACAAAAGCAAATACGGTAGTCGTAACAGGGGGAGAACCTTGTTTGTATAACTTGGATCATCTTTGTTTGTGTTTGAAAAAACATAACATACAGTTACATATTGAAACTTCGGGTTCGAAACCTTTGAGTGGAATGTGGGATTGGATTTGTTTGTCTCCCAAAAATAAAACCTGTGTATATCCTGAATTTTATAAGATTGCCAATGAATTAAAAATAATTGTGGAAACGACCGATGACTTTTTATGGGCAGAACAAAATGCTTCTAAAATCAATGCTGATTGTATTTGTTCCCTTCAACCTGAATGGAGTAAGGCAGAAATAATCATTCCCTTTATTGTAGATTATATTCTGAAAAATCCACAATGGAAAATATCTCTGCAATGTCATAAATATATGAAAATTCCTTAACGTACCGTAAACATGTCAACATCTAATCAAAAATCATTCATTGTTTATCAGGCTTCGGCAGGAGCAGGAAAAACATATACACTTGCAAAAGAATATATTAAACTTTGTTTAATGTATTATCCGAAAGACCCTTTCCTTTATCGAAAAATATTGGGAATTACTTTTACAAACAAAGCGGTTAATGAAATGAAAGAAAGAATTCTTTTATTTTTGGAGTTACTTTCTTCGGGAGAAGCTGATTCTTTGTCGAAGGAACTGTCCGAATTTGTGGATGAACAGGAAATTCCAGCCCGTACAAAAGAAATTTTACATCATATTCATCATGATTATAATAGTTTTTCTATCTATACAATTGACAGTTTATTTCAACGGATTATTCAGAGTTTTGCCATAGACCTGAAAATTCCTGTTAATCATCAGTTGGAATTGGATACTGATAGCATGATGTCTCTCATTATAGATTTACTGCTGTCCAAATTAGGATATGACCATGCTATTACGAATGCAATTATTAATTTTTCATTTTCAAATATCGAAGATGGAAAAAATTGGCACGTTGAAAAAGAATTAGCTACTGTCGGAAAGGAAATATATAACGAAACCGCTATCCCTTATCTTAAGAAATTAAAAACAATACATTCCGAAGATTTTGTTCCTGTCATAACACAAATTAATGAACAAATTGTAACCATAGAAAACACCATAAGCAATGCCGCAAAAATAGCCTGTAATATCATACTCGAAAACGATATTCAATTTACCGACTTTTATCAGGGGACAAATGGTATTGGAAAATGGTTTTATACAGTCAATCAAAAAGATTATAAAAACTTATCAGGAAACAGTTATGTTGCTAAAGCCATTAACGAAGACGTTTGGTATTCTTCTTCCTGTAAAAATAAAGAAGCTATTCAGGTAATCGCTCCGATTTTAAAGGATTGTTATTTGATAATTGCCGAAACAGAAAAAAAATACAGGCTGCTAAAGGCTATCCGTAAAAATATTTATCCTGTCGTTTTGCTCAACGAAATCAAGCATATTGCAGAAGATTTAAAACGTAACAATAAGTTGATACATATTAGCGAAGCAAATCTATCCATCTTCGAAAGCATTAAAAATGAACCTGTCCCGTTTATCTATGAACGGATAGGAGAAAAATACAAATATATTTTTATAGATGAATTTCAAGATACTTCCACTATACAATGGCAAAATTTACTTCCATTGGTAACAGAAATCCTTTCTTCTGTTCTGTTTAAAGAAGAATTGGGGAAAGTGATTATCTTTGGAGATGCCAAACAAGCTATTTACCGTTTTAGAGGCGGAAATGCGTTACAATTTGTTACTCTGCCACAAATAGATATAAGCGAACAAAATCCTGTGCTTAAAGAAACTGAAAGTATCTTGAAACGTAATTACGAAAAGATGTTTCTGCAGACAAATTATCGTTCCAAGAAAGAAGTCGTAATGTTCAATAATTCATTCTTTGAATATGTAATAAAAAATATTTATCCCCAATTAAAAGACATATATCTCCATGCTGCCCAAAAGATAAAAGAAGAGAATGGTGGCGGAGCTGTGTTTTTATCCTGTCTACTCAAAAGCAAGGAAAATAAAATACAATATGTTGATTTTATAAATGAAGAAATTTATCGCATTATACAATTGGCGCAAGCAGACAATTATAATTATGACGATATAGTTATTTTGGTTCGCGGGAATGATTTTAGCGCAGAGATAGCCCGTAATCTCCTTAAAGAGAATATTCCAACTATTTCGAAAGAATCTCTGTTGTTGTCGAAGAATAAAGAAGTGAATTTTTTGATTGCCTGTTTGTCCTATTTGATGAATAATAATGATGATATTGCGCGTGTTATCATACTGGATTTTATTGTCGAAAAACAAGGGTTGCAAAACAAAGAAGATATCTTGATACACAGTAAACACAATGCACATTTTAAAAGATTTATACAAGATTGTCAATACAATTTCAATGTGAACAGACTTTGTGAACAAAATTTATATGAAAGAGTAGAACAATTATTACAGATATTCCATTTGACAGAGCAAGAAGCAAATCCTTTTATTTTGGCTTTTCTTGATATTGTTGCCAATTTCTTGAATATGGGCGATAAAATAGAAGTTCAGTTTTTGGATTATTGGGAAGATAATAAGAATAAATTTTCGCTATCCAATCCCAAAGGACTTAATGCTGTTACTGTCATGACTATTCACCAATCCAAAGGATTAGAATTTCCCATAGTGATATATCCGCATAAAAAGGAAGATAAAAGAAGAGGTGAAAAATGGGTAAACTTGATAGAACCTATCGGTAAACTATCTGCAACTATCCTGAAAGTAAATGATATGGAAAATACAATCTACAATGACCTCTACGAAGAAGAACAACAACTTTCACTTATGGATGAATTAAATATTGATTACGTTGCCTTTACCCGTGCAAAAGATAGACTGTATTTTATTGCTAAAGAAGGTGATACAAGAGGTGATAGTCTAAGAGATTTTCTGTCGGACAACAGTAACTGTGTTTTTACTTTGTCGGAAAATGAAACCGTAGCGTATTATTGTTTCGGCAAACCCCAACCAAAACCAGCCTCAATCAGTAACCTACCACAGAAAGAAAATTACATAAAGAAATATATCTCAAAACCCATATTTGTAAATTCCAATACAGCGAAATACAATTATCTTTCCCCAAAAAATACAACCTCCGCAACATGGTGGGGAACAAAAGTTCATGACTATCTGGCAAAAATTTACCATCAAACAGATATTGACCCCGTATTGACACTCATCCGTAACGATGTGAATTTGACGCTTGAAACAAAAGAAAACCTTTTGACAGTAATACAAAATATATTTTCCAATCCGCTGGCGAGTGTTTTGTTTGGCAGTCCTGAAAGCGAAATAAAAAATGAAGTGGAATTGATAAACACAGATGGAAAAAGTTTTCGTATTGACCGTTTACAAATTAATGGAGACAAATGTGTCGTGATTGATTATAAAACCGGACTACCTCATAAAAATCATCATTCGCAGATCGATAAATATAAAGAAATATTATCAGCTATTGGTTATGAGGTTACAAATAAATATTTGATCTATATCGATGATGCTTTCAATGTGAATTTTCTTAATTAGTGTCTGTCTTTAAAGTCGACATAATGCCGTCATTGCGAGCGCAGCGAAGCAATCCCTACCCAAAGAACGCATTGATTGTTAGGGATTGCCACGTCGCTGCGCTCCTTATAATGACGCTTTTTATAAATACCTTATAATGAGGTTTTTTCAATCAAATCATATCCGAGTTTCGTAGCGAGTTTTAGTAAATTTTTTTTATCTCTTAAATTCTGTTTCTCTTT
>JAIROC010000213.1 GCA_031257735.1 Bacteroidales bacterium
GTATCAACGTGTTATTGAGATTATGAAAAACTCGGATAAAATTTCAGATATAAGGAAAATTAATTCTTTGAATTACGAGAAACTGAAAGGAGATAAAAAGGATTAATATAACAGGAATAACGTATCATTATAAAAAAATAAAAGGATTATGAAGGAAATTGTGTGCGGTAGAAATATTCACCCTGGAGAGGTGATGAGGGAAGAAATTAAATATATAAAACTCTCAAGAAAAGAATTATCAAAAAAAATGAGCATTCCGTATATTGTGTTGAATGATATTTTAAAGGAAAAATCCACGCTAACGATTGAAATTGCAACTAAATTTGAAGAAGTTGTAGGATTTCCTGCAAAAACTCTTATGCGCTTTCAATACAATTATGATATTCGTGTAAGGGAAGAAAAAGAAAAAACTCATGAGAAGTCCATTTTAAAGCTACGTAAATCAGTTATGAATTATGAGTTATGAGTTATTTTTTTGCGTTAGCCCAACTCATAACCCATAACTCATAACTCATAACTATTTTCAATTTTCAATTTCAGAAACTGTGGATATTTTACGATGAAATAAATCAGTGTAATCAAACACATTCCTGCAACAACACCAAAGACAACCAAACTATTTTCATTGGAGAAGTGAGTAGTAACTGAAAAGATAAGACTTCCTGCCAAAATGAATGTAAAAATAATCAGGTTCATGTAGGCAAGAATATCGCCAAGTTTTCGTCCTGTATTTGCTTGCTGTACCAATGCCAAACATGGAACTTCAAACAAACCACCCATAAAAGCAAGTAGAAAAACAAATATCGCACAAATGATAACAGGGGGATTAAATATTACAATCCCAAGTAAAAAAACAATCATTCCCAATAATCCAATAAATATCATACGCGTATTGACCGTATTATTCGAAAACCGTCCAGCAAAACTGCATCCCAAAGCAATTCCAACTGCAGCTACAGCCATCATTATCCCTGCAACAGTATTACTTGTCTGTAGCGTTTCCTTGCAGTGAATAACCAAATTCATCTGGATAAGTCCTCCTAATAACCAGAAAATAGAAACCCCCAATACGCCACAGTTAATGTAAGGATATTTTTTTGCATACAGGTAGGATGCCTTTACAAATGAAATTGGATTTATATTGAAGTTACTTAGTTTCTCCACTTCCAATTCTTTTACGCGAATATTACAGACCGAAACATAACCCAATACAGCAAACCCCATAAATAATACAACTGTCAAGTAAAAAGAATAATGATCTGCAATAAGAGAAGCGATAACGGTTCCCGATAAAATCCCCAAAAATGCCATTGTTTCAAACACTCCACTCCCAAAAGAAAGTCCCTGTTCACCTCCTATATCCCGTATCAATCCGTATTTGGAGGGAGAGTATAGACAACTTTGTATTCCCATGAGCAAAACAGCCAACAAAGACAGTACAAGCGACTGAAAATAAAAAGCAATACCTGCCAAAATCATAATGGGAAACTCGGCGACTTTACACCACAAAAATACCCTTTGCTTGGAATACAATACCGCTA
Organism: Bacteroidales bacterium; assembly: GCA_031257735.1. Taxonomy (GTDB): domain Bacteria; phylum Bacteroidota; class Bacteroidia; order Bacteroidales; family WCHB1-69; genus JAIROC01. The sequence continues at coordinate 1,542 of JAIROC010000213.1, forward strand.
ATTGTCCTCCCAAGGGGGAAAAAAACAAATAGGGAATAATCAATGCCGCCGATATTAACGAAATCAACATGGATTGAGTTATATAGGTGGGCATCATCCAAGTAACGCCTGTAAAAATAATACAGTGTTTTAAAAAATTATCGTTTAAAATACCCCAATAGTTGGAAGAAAACAAAAATATCCAATTCCTTTTTTTAGATTGCATAGACTGAACTTTAGAGTTGCGAAAGTATAAAAAATGTTTGAGTAAAAGCATAAAAAAAAACTATAAAATATTAATGTAAATACCCCTGTATTATTCAAAGATATTGTTATCAATTCTTTATAGAATAAACAAAATGTGTAAAACATATTGAAAAAAATCGTACCTTTGCAGCAGTTTAATTGGCGGGGTAGCTCAGTTGGTTAGAGCGTCGGATTCATAACCCGGAGGTCACGAGTTCAACTCTCGTCTCCGCTACATCATTTATCTAATGGAAAAAACAAATTTCATCCCCGAAAATTCGGATACTTACGAAGATATACAGTTGTCAAGTCCCCATAGCGTCGAGGCAGACAAAATAGATGCAAATCCATTTTTAACACGTGGATTGTGTCAAGTCCCTTCAAAAAATGAAGACAATAAAACATGTTTTCACTGTCGTTGCTGCAAACTGTCTACATACGATTGGCTAAAAGATATAGAAAATACATCTTCCCCCAATGCTCAAGTAATCGTTGAAGTGCAGTTAAAAAACAGTCACAAAGAATTTTTTTACCTGCCTGATGGGGAACTCGATTTTGAAGTTGGCGATATTGTTGCTGTAGAAACAGCGCAAGGTTATGATATTGGCATTATTTCCTTGAAAGGAGAGGCAGTTAAACTGCAAATGAAAAACAAAAAAGTAACTCAAATTACAAAAAAAATATATCGTCGGGCAAAAGCGTCAGATATTGAGAAATGGATATCCCTTGTCAGTAAGGAAAAAGAGACTATGATGGATTCCCGATATATCGCTTGGGACTTAAACATGGACATGAAAATTAATGATGTGGAATACCAGGGCGATGGGAAGAAAGCCATCTTTTATTATTCGGCAGAAGAGCGTATTGATTTTCGTGAATTGGTAAAAACATTGGCAGAAAAACTTAAAACCCGTATCGAAATGCGACAAATTGGCGTTCGACAGGAAGCAGCGCGATTGGGAGGCATAGGATCATGCGGTAGAGAATTATGTTGCGCTTCATGGAAAAACAGCTTTCAAAGTGTTTCTACAAATACTGCACGAACTCAACAATTATCGCTCAGCCCGCAAAAATTAGCAGGACAATGTGGAAAATTAAAATGTTGTCTCAATTATGAAAATGAAAGTTATCTCTCCGAACTAAAATCTTTCCCCGATAAACATATTGTATTGCAAACAGAAAAAGGAGATGCCGTTTGCCACAAAATTGACATTTTTAAAAAACTAATGTGGTATTCTTACAAGGAAGACCCTACTCACATGCTCTATGCCATTCCTGTTGAAAAAGCAAAAGAAATTATAGCAATCAACAAGAAAAAGAAAAAAATCACCCAGCTGGAAGATTACGCCGAAATCAATCAAGGGAAAACAGATGACATTAATTATGATGCAAATGATTTAAAACTTATAAATGATTAATCCCCCCCTTGTCTATGAAAAAAAAGACCCTTGCATCTTGGATATGTTTTCTGTTACTAGTTTGTTCATGTGATAATTCTCAATATCTTTTTAGGGACAATACAGCTATCGAAAAGGAAGTATGGCATGCAAACAACCAAATCCCTTTTCGCTTTATGGTAACGGATACACAGGAAATATATAAAATAGGTTTCAATCTCCGGTACACAAATATTTATCCCATGCAAAATATTTACATATTTTTACATACTGTTTTTCCCAATGGGATGAAAGCGCATGATACAATTGATATTGATTTATTCTCTCCAGAAGGAAAACCGTTAGGGAAAGGGGTGGAAACAATAGAATTATTAAACTATTTCAGTTGGGTACAGTTTCCTGTAACAGGACAATATACCATGTCGCTGGAACAAGCAATGAGAACAGATAGTTTGCCCGGTATGGTTTCTGTGGGATTATATATTGCTAAACCAAAAAAAACAGCAAACAATGACAAACAGGAAAAAAACAAATAAAAAGAAAAAGCATTCCAAAATTATCAAACGACTGTGGATTATCTTTGGATGCGGTTGGGTGTTTACAGGTTTATTTTTTGTACTTATTTCATTGGGATGGTTGGGATTTATGCCTTCTTTTGAAGAGTTGGAAAATCCTAAAACAAACCTCGCAACGGAAATCATCTCCGAAGATGGACAAATACTTGGAAAATATTATGTAGAAAATCGTTCCAATGTTCCTTTTAATCAATTGCCCCAAAATCTGGTTAATGCTTTGATAGCAACAGAAGATATTCGTTATTATAAACATTCAGGGATTGACGGGAAAGCTTTAGCAAGAGCGATTATAGGAACAATTACCTTTTCCAACAAAGGAGGAGGTAGTACAATCACGCAACAATTGGCTAAAAATTTATTTCCTCGTGAAACCGATCGCACATTTATCGGTATCGTATTTGCCAAATTGAAGGAATGGGTCGTTGCTGTCAAGTTGGAAAGAAATTATTCGAAAGATGAAATTATTGCCATGTATTTGAATACAGTTGATTTTGGAAATATGTCTCACGGAATTAAATCCGCTGCAAAAACCTATTTCGATAAAAATCCTCATGAACTAACTACAGAAGAAAGCGCCCTGCTTATCGGAATGTTAAAAGCGCCTACAAGATATAACCCAAGAAGAAATCCTGAAAATGCACTCAATCGTCGAAATACTGTATTGGGTCAAATGCATAAATATGATTTCCTGACCGACGAAGAATTTACAACAATTAAAAATATTCCTATTGACGTCTCTAAATTTAAGTTACAAGACCATAAGGCTGGAACTGCTACCTACTTCAGGGAATTTATTCGTAAAGAACTTACCCAATGGGCAAAAGATCATCCCAAACCAGATGGCTCCCATTGGAATATTTACAAAGATGGACTGAAAATATACACAACCATTAACTATAAAATGCAAACTTATGCAGAAGAAGCCGTAAAAGAATGGGTAGTGAACAATTTGCAGCCTGAATTTTTTAAACACTGGAAAGGACATAAGAATGCCCCTTTTTACCGAATAAATGAAAAAGAAACAGAACGTATCATGACTCAAGCTATGAAAAATTCATCCCGCTACAAGGATTTAAAAAAGGCAGGACTGTCAGAGAAAGAAATCCTCAAGAATTTTAATACACCCTGTTCTATGTGGGTATATGACGGAAAAGATGGAGAAAAAGATACGATTATGTCCCCGTGGGATTCGATAAGGTACATGAAAAGTTTTCTCAGTTGTGGCTTGCTGGCAATGGATCCTTCTACCGGTAAAGTACGTGCATACGTTGGAGGCGTCAATTATGAATATTTTCAGTATGACCATGTATCATTGGCAAAGCGACAAGTAGGTTCTACTTTCAAACCATTTATTTACGTATTGGCGATGCAAGAAGGAGAATATTATCCATGCACGGAAATTCCTAACTTGCCTGTAACTATCGAACAGCCTAACTTACCTCCATGGACGCCTAAAAATTCCAATGATTATAAAGAAGGACAAATGGTAACATTAAGTGAAGCGCTTGCCAATTCCATCAATTATATTTCCGCTTATTTGATGAAGCGATGTGGACCTGATGCCGTTATTCATCAAGTTCGCAAAATGGGGATAACGAGCGAAATTCCCGCAGTTCCCGCTATCTGTTTGGGCGCTTGTGAACTTTCTTTGTACGAAATGGTAGGCGCTATAAACACGTTTAATAATAAGGGAATTTATATCAAACCTTATTTTATCACCAAAATATGCAATAGCAAAGGAACTGTATTGGCTACCTTTACAACAAAACAAGAGCAAGCGCTGGACGAAATCTCTGCCTATAAAACAGTGCGATTAATGGAAGGCGTTGTTCAATCGGGAACAGGTGTTCGTTTGCGTTATCGTTATAATTTAGATATGCCTATTGCCGGAAAAACAGGAACAACAGACAATAATTCCGATGGATGGTTTATGGGATACACCCCCATGATTACAGCAGGAGCATGGGTGGGATGTGAAGACAGAGCTGCTCATTTTCGATCTACAGCATTAGGACAAGGCGCTAATACCGCTTTACCGATTTGGGCTATCTTCATCAAAAAATGTTACCAAGACAAGACATTGAACCTGTCTAAAAAAAATTTTGACCTTCCCCAAGATTCTACTTTACAAACAAACTTGTTTAACTGCAGGGAATTTAATTCCACCCTTGCCAAATAATCTTATCTGATTGATAAAATGAATGACAGACAAACAGAAATATTGTATACGATTGCTCTCACTCAAATTCCTTTGATTGGAAGTGTTATTGCCAACAAATTAATAGATCGTTGTGGAAGCGCTGAACAGGTATTTAAAGAACCTTCAAATCATTTATCCCGTATTGATCATGTCTCGACGGCGATTGTTGACAGTATCGTTTCAACAAAATCCATTGCACTTAATATTGCCCGTCAGGAATTGGAATATATAGATAAAAAAAAGGTAACGGTATTTCTAAAAAAAGATAAGACCTTTCCTGCACGTCTTACATCATGTATAGATGCTCCTGTTATTCTTTTTGGAGAGGGAAATTTGGACTTAAATCCCAAACACAGTGTCGCCATTGTTGGAACAAGACGATTAACCGAATATGGAAGCCAAATAACAAAAAAAATTGTCAAGGAACTTTCTTCCTACAAAGAAATACAAATCATTAGCGGTTTAGCAACTGGTATTGATACGGTAGCACATCAAGCCTCCATTCAAAATTCTTTATCTACTGTTGGTATTTTAGGTCATGGGTTACAAACATTATACCCTGCCGGTAACCGAAAATTAGCCTTAAAGATGCGTGAAAATGGAGGAATAATCACAGAATTTACAAGTAATATTATCGGCGATGCGTATAACTTTCCGAAACGAAACCGAATTATTGCAGGCATGGCAGATGCTATTTTGGTTGTAGAAGCGTATGAAAGAGGAGGCGCTCTTATCACAGCAAATATTGGCTTTTCCTACAATCGTGATATTTTTACCATTCCGGGAAGAATTGGAGACAAAGCCTCTGAAGGTTGTAATAACTTAATTAAATACAATAAAGCAGCGCTGATTACATCAGGAGAAGATATTCTCAAATCTATGATGTGGGACGACAACTCCAGAAAAAATACAGAAAAAGGAAAACAGAAAAAATTACTGTTTGACCTCAGTCAAGAAGAACAATTAATCGTTGATGCATTACAAACAAAAAACGGACTCAATATTGATGAACTGACAACGGTTACAAACCTGAACATATCTACTTTGACAATGACATTACTTACACTCGAATTTAAAAACATAATCAATTGTCTGCCGGGAAAACGATATTTTTTAATTTAATGGACAATAATTAATTATGAGTTATGAGCTATGAGCTATGAGCTAGGCTGACGCAAACTAATAATAACCCGTCATTGCGGGCTTGACCCGCACCCGAAACGGCGCGGAGAGCAGCGGAGCTAATCTCCAGAATGAGCAGAATATAAAAAACCTTATTTCCAACCTTATTTTTCTAACAAATAACCTTAGTAGCAGGAACGTACAACACACACACACACACACAC
>JAIROC010000270.1 GCA_031257735.1 Bacteroidales bacterium
CGGGATAATGTTCGCACAGTATTAAATACCGCCACAGCAACCGGTCCCAAAGTCAGTCGTACAACAATAGTAGTCCCCTGGAAAAGAAATGTCTGCCATACAGGCGTCATTAAATATCCAAATCCTTTCGTAATAATTTCTTTAGCCTCCGATTTCGTATAATATCCTTTACACTCTTTGCTTAGTTTCAATATTGCAACAGCGCTCCATCCATAAAATATATTGAATAATACGGAAACAACCAATTGCGACAATGCAAATGCCATCACTCCATATCCCATCCATAAAACTATAAATCCGGCAATAATATTCAAGCCGCTGCAAACAGTCGATAAATTAATCCCTTTGGCTGCTTTTCGAGCCGCCCTAAAATATGCCTCGAATAGTTGACTGTAAAAAGTTAATAACCGGGCTGTGATTAAAAAACTTAACGACCATACGGCGTCACCTGTAGATATCAATGAATTTTTTAATAAATGGAACTGGTCTATGAGCGTCAGTACAATCCCTCCAATAACTATACCGCCGACAACAGTTAATGAAATAATTACAAATCCTGTTTTTGCTATGTTTACCGCCTCGGACTTATTCCCTGAAGCATATCTCAAGACAAAACTGTTGGCGGCGGCCGAACCAAAGCCCAAATCGGAAAAAGCCAATACGCTTGGAATAATAGTCAGCGTCAACCATTCTCCATAATACGCCGCGCCCCACGATGCGATAAAAAACGGCACCAACAATAATTGTTCTAAAACCCTGACTAATTTTTGAAGTACAGATGCTATGCCGTTTTTCAGTATATTCTTTTTTAATGACATTAATCTAACATCTCCTTACATTCCTCTTTTAAATCAATCCCTATTTTTTTTAATACACGTTTTGTGTAACAGCTATTGTATTTACCATAAGCACGATCAAGTCCTTTTGCTTCATAGCATTGTATTGGCATATCGGGATATAAAAACTTTGCCCATACCATAGCGCTACTGGAATAACCTGTAATAGAAGATACATAACCGCTCAAAAGTACTTCTTCTGCACAAATCCTTTCCGTAAGAGGTATTGTTTTCCCATCAACAATAATCTCAAGATTTTTCGATGTGGCAATGTACTGTTCTATATTCAAACATTTGGCCATTTTTTCCACATTGTATCCAAAACCGCTTATTAATAAAGGACGTTTTATTCCATTTGTGTGATTTTTTAATAATTGCGCTTTTGAGGGAAGTAATGGCGGTTTATTAACAGGATATGTGGTTTTTACAAAAGTATTTTTGACCGCAGGATACAAAGGATAATAACAGATATCCGGTTTATGCATCATTGCATAAATTTTGGCTAATGGTAGAGTTAACCAACTCTTTAAATGTTTTCCTCTATAACCTATTCGATACCCAATGTGTCCGAATGCATCCGGTAAACATTCGCTCAGATGTACCGTAGTAACATTACGTGGACATTTACTAATGAACTTCCATAAATTACGGTAACGAATAAAAGGAGCTACTAATATATCTCCCTGTTTAACATTTTTATAAAAATTTTCATCAAAGACGTCAAATAACTTTGTTCTTGTTTCGTATGGATAATAATACACTCGCCCATCTGTAATATAATTAAAAATATTAGTCACGCTGCAAGGGTCATTTCTGTCATTAGTTATGTAATGACAATGTACATCGAATGTTGGATTTAATTTTATCACATTGTATGATTCCAACCAGTCGGAATATTTTTCTAAAATAATGATAATGTTTGGCATTTTTGTAAAATTTAAAATTTATTACTTATTTTTTTTGTGTGTTCAAGTCGTTTTAAAACTCATCGGTCATATTTTTAATTTAACTTTTTAGTTGTAGTGTCTATAACTTTATCTCATTAGAACAGGAAATTAATACTCCAATCAATCATTAATATGATTACTATATATGATCTCCGCAATTTTAAAATCTTCTTCCCAGTCTATATCAAATGATTTCAAAGAAGCCAATTCATAAAAGAAAGGACTTTTCCCTATCCTGTCTTTATATAATATGTAATTGTCTAATGAGTTTATAAAAAAGGCGCTGTTTGCTTCGTAAACAGGTGTTAATGTTTGAGTTCTTGGCCACAACTCAATGTCTCTGTCAAAGTTTACAGCTTTACCATTTTTATAAAACAGGAATTTACGCAAAGATGTTACGCTCATCAAAGAATCATATCCTTGTTTGAGTCTGGAAAAGTACTCACTTATAGCTTTTTCATAGTCTATTTCATTACACATGGGCGATGTAACATGCGTCCACATAATATGTTCGGCATTTTTTATTATGGTAGGAACATACTGTATTAATTCATCTGTACTCGTAGCAGATGAACATAAATGTTCCGGACGCTTATCTAAAAATATTTTACTGTTATTTAATGATTTAACATGGTCAATAATCAAACTGTCATTTGTCGAAAGAACAATTTCTGTTATTTGAGAAATTTTCAAGAGTTGTTGTAATTTTATCTCCAATAATCCGTTGCTTATTCCAGCAAAAGGTTTGATATTTTTATTGGAAATTCTTTCACTTCCTGCTCTACAAGGAAGAAATACTGAAATAGTTGACATAATTAAAATAATTTATTTATCGAATATTGAATGGGTTTGCGTTAGATATATTTGTTTGAGGCTAAAAAATATTCATTAACTCATGAATTATCCTAGAAATCTTTTTTTCATCCATTTGCTTCCACGCCCTGTTAAAAGTGAAACTATTTTCATGTAATTATATGTTTATTTAATATTACTAACTTTAGTAACTATTCAGATACCAGTAAAAAAAGAAAAATAACTATTCGTATTACTTTGTGCAACTTCGTGTAACTTCGTGGTTAAATTTTTCTCGACCGCAAAGAACACTAAGTTACACAAAGTTTTTTCCTTACTTTGTGTAACTTAGTGCAACTTCGTGGTTAAAAAAGCAACAAACTTTGAGGTAGAGAAAAAAACGTCCGTCGGCGTTCATTACACAAACGCCGACAGCATTTTTTCTAACGAAAAGCGTCAAGCTCTTTTTTATTCAGTCGTGTCTTTTTTTTTCTTGCCGCCGTATTGACGACATTTCTTGCATTACTGTAGAGAGTAAAGAAGTCCGGTTTTGACGTCTTAAACAAT
>JAIROC010000283.1 GCA_031257735.1 Bacteroidales bacterium
TATTCAACAACAAATTTCTGAATTAATCGAAAAAAGTTTCTACCTTTGCGGCGAAAGTAAACGGTTATTGGAAGAGGCTAAAGATATGGTGGAAAAGGAAATAGAAAAATAAATAAATGATATATTATGGAATTAATTTCAAAATATCAGTATGTAGTAGATAAAACTACTGAAACCGTTATGGAGGCTGTATTTCAAGACAGTCAACCGATTAACAATTATGTAATGAATGTATTGAATACTATCGTTGATTCCGTCGGCGACAGAGAATACAGATTTCAACAAAATTCAATTACAATACAAACATGGCTGAACCAAATAATTCAGCGGCAAGAAGAAAAAAGTGTTTGCCGACAAATGGCAGAGCGATTATTATCCAAAGAAATTGATACACAAGAGCGTATTGAACACCTTGGAGTAGAAATACCAAAAGGGATATTAATTATATCTTTGGTTGACATGCAACTTTCAGAAAGAGATGAAAAGAAAGTTGTTGTGATCAAAGCAGATTATAATGAGATTATCGAGCAAGATACGGGACGGCTTACGAACGGATTATCTACAAAGAAAAAATTTTACAAAGCGTTTATTGCAAATGTTACGGTAAATCAAATTACCAAACTTTCGACTTATGACACAAATGCAACAATGGCGAACTATTGGTGGAAAGACTTTTTGGAACTTGAAGTAATCCGTGAGAATAAGCAAAATACAAAGAACGCTTTCTCTGCGATAGAGAAAAACATTCTTAATCCTATAAAAACCAAATCAAAACAAGACTATTTGCATTTATGGAATATTACACTTGGATATTTTCGACTTGACGGTGAGTTTAATCTTGATGAATACCGTGATAATATAATTGGTAATTACACCGCTTACAGCGATAATGTTAGCAAGTCAGACTTGCAGGCAAAGTGCGATAATCTACCACAGAATGGAAATTTTGACAGACGGTTTGAAAAAGATTTAAAGGGAATAAAAGGGAAAAAACTAAGAAATACGATTCCTTTAACAAGGGAAATAGATTTGTTATTTAAAGATACTGTGCCAAATTTGGAAGATATTTTACAGGCGGAAATAAATGAAGCAGGAGAAAAATTTCTAAAAATCAAATCAGCAGAAGGCTATGAATATGCCAAAAATTTAAGGGATACAAATAATGAGTAATTTGTTGCAAGATGTAATTAGATTATTTTCAAATTCCTCAATTGATGAAAATCTAATTGTGGAAAATTTGACAGAAACAAAATTGTCTATTTCTTGTAATGATTTATTAATTCCTGCGGAGGATGATTTTAATAGAATTATCGCAGAAATATGTGGTCGCGATAGTATAAATGTTTCTATTGTCCAAAATGAGAATACTTGGAACTATGTCCAAAATGCAAATGATAACTTTCCTGATTTTCTTCAAAATTGTTCAACCATTGAACCGTCAGAAGAAAAAGAGATAATTGTCTCAATAACCAAAAAGAATAGCGAACAAATCATTTCAGTTTATTATGTTGAATGTTTTTGCACATATTTAAATGAGTTATCACTTTTAGGTTTTTTACTCAAGCTAAATGAGGGATTTAACGGTCAAAATCTCATTATTTTTGAAGTTCAAAACGAAAATTTTACCAAATTTTCAACTCAAACAATCAAATTCATTGCCAAAAGCAACCAAACCCCAAATAATGAAGGTAGAGATGTAGATAGTTTGGCAAAAATAAAAAATCTGTGTCATTGTAACCTTATTTCTAAATACCAATTTACACCAAGCGATTTTTACCCAATAACCAAAAATAATACCATTCTTGATGAAATTTTCAGTAGAGTTTCCTTATTGTATTCTGCAATCTTTTTGTTTGATATATTTCACATTGAAAATGCAACTATTCAATATCGTTTAAATGGTTATAGAACAATAAATCAAGAATTAAATTTTTCTGATATTGATATTTCTTCATATGAAATTTATTATCAAATTTATAGTTGGGTTTATGATGGCGGAAATATTATAGATAAAATTGGATTAGCAAGAAATATTCTGTCACTCAATTTTGACAAAGCAAACTTAAAATTATCAGAAACCACATTTGAGGCGATAAAATCAAGTTATAAAATCTATCAAAAAGAAAATATAAAACAATACATTGAAATTAGGAATAAAATATCAGACCAATTAATTGAATTACAGAATAAGGCAGATAAAATAGTTGATAACTTTGTTAACGATTATAAGAAAACATTGTTAGCAATTGTTTCTTTCTTTATTTCAGTAATTGTAATAAAAGTAGTGTCTAGCGGAGATTTTACAGGTGGGTTTACAAAAGAAGTAACATTGCTTTCAATGGGGTTTTTATTAGTGTCTTTAATTGTAATGTTTGTTGCCAGATGGGAAATCAATAAACAACTTATTCGATATTCTGAATTTTATAAAAATCTAAAAGAACGACATATAGATTTATTAGATGAAAGCGATATAAAAAGAATTTTGAATAATGACAAGGATTTTAACGACAACAAACAATTTATAGAGAAAAGACGAAAGGCATACACAATATTGTGGGTTGTGTCTTTAGTATTCCTTTTTATTATTGTTATTGTATTGTATATCTCTAATCTGAATTTTTGTGAAATCATAAAATCGTTAATATGCTGTATAAAGAATATGTTACTATCAAATCAATAGTAGTACATACTGTTGGAAATAAGTTAAATCAAGACAATTTTCATTTGTCTAAACAGTGTTTGTCTGTCAGTGATGAATTAAAAGAAATATTGACAAATTATTTTCTTTCTCCCTTCAAATCCTCCGAATACTTCACTTTCTATCACGACATTGATATAAATATGAACGAAGTATTTGTATGTGCAAATAAGATTTTCGACAACCCCGAAACCCTTTTGGAGCAATCCCAAAACCT
>JAIROC010000291.1 GCA_031257735.1 Bacteroidales bacterium
CAAAGTTTTTAATATAACCAAACAAAACATGTGAAAAATTGTTATAACAAGTTAATTTTTTTGTTCACACCGGCGTTATACTCTCAAATACAGGAGATAAAGATTTTAATTTTTTTTTACCCCAACTTGCAACTAAGAGTTCCGTCTGTTTGCGTTCGTTTGAGCCGTATCTTTTAGCAAACAACAAGACCGAAAAACCCGTCTTGCATGTCTCAATAAATCCCGACCCGAAGGACGTTTTAACCAACGAACAACTGTCGAATATTGCGCAGGAATGGATGCAAAAAATGGGTTATGGCGACCAGCCTTTCATCGTTTATCTGCACGAAGATATTGAACGCAGACACATCCACATCGTATCTTTGCGAGTTGATGAGAACGGCAAAAAGATTGACGACCGCTTTGAACATCGCCTCTCGATGGACGCCTGTCGAGAGTTGGAACAGAAGTATGGACTTGTTCCCGCCGACCAAAAACAGCGTCAGGAGGGATTGTCGTTAAAGCCTGTACGATACGAAGACGGCGACGTAAAACATCAGATAGCGAATGTTATCCGTCCGATTGCACAGTCATGGCATTTCCAAAGTTTGAAAGAATACAAAGCCTTGCTTACCTTATTTTCATTGTCGAAGCGAAACTCAAAACCGCGTTTGTCCGCATTGAATTGAAGGTAAGCCGAAAATGGCGTGTTTTTCTTCGACGTCATGTTTTCTATATAAAAATAAGCCGTACCTTGTTCCCGTAAGATCACCTTTAACAAAGGAGATGAAGAGGCAAAAATGAAAGAATTAAAATGGGAGAACGGCTATACTATTGAGTATGCAGAAGAACTTGATGTGGTAGGAAGAGAGCCTATGAAAATCAGTTTTGTGGTATCGGCTGAAAAAATTTCAGTCGAGGGCGCTGAAGTCAACCACAGATGGCCCAAGAAAGATGACGAAGACGCAACCCTGAAAGAGTTGAAATGGGAAAACGGCTATATTGTAAATCTTGAAGAAGGCATACACGTAGTAGGCGACCATCCGATGCTGATTACACTGACCATATCGGCTCAAAAGTTTACATTCGGCGACGCCATACTCGAACAAAACTGGCCCGAACTGAATTAATTTTCAGTACAACTGTCTATTAAGCGTAGAATAAAAAAAAGTATTACTTTTGTGCCGTGGAAGAAATGATACAGATACGACGTTCGGACTATGAACAGCTATTATCGCAAATAGAAGAATTAAGAGAAACAATTCACCAATTGCGAGAAGAGATAGCCTTGTTAAAAAACGGACGCAAGGGAGCATAGATAACATCCTCGAAGAAATGAATCAAAAATCGGAAACAGCAAATAAAACAATTCAGGAACGCATAAACGAAAGCGAGGTTGTAGGTTCAGATGAAACAGGCTGTCGAGTAAATGGCAAAAAACACTGGTTTCATGTATGGCAAAATCAATTTCTGACATTTATAGTCTCCTCAGCGAGCAGAGGACATAATGTAATAGAAGAATACGAAGAATACTTTCCCAAGAGTTTCATACACTCATTTTATGTAAGTGATTGTTGGGCGTCTCAATTAAAGACAAAGGCAAAAGCACATCAGCTATGTATGGCTCATTTATTACGGGAACTGTTGAATTTCGAGAAGAGTTTACAAGACAGTTGGAGTGTAAAAATGAAAGAATTATTCTATCGCGCAATAGAGTTGAAACATACTATGCTCGCCGAAGATTATCAAAATCTGCCGGAAGAAAATTGTTTGGCTAATATTCAAATTAAGGACAAGATGCTTTATCTTATTCTTCAAGAAAGGAAATTGGCTATGAATACTCTTGGAATTGAACCTGAAAATGATTTTATTACGAATGGAATAATTGCTAAAGTATGAAAGCGAGTTTTTTGATATTTATAAAAAATTTAGTCGATTCCTATCATATATTTTATAAACAATATTGTGATAGCAAAAAAGAGAAATTTCTTAATTCGATTCGTATTTATTTAACAGAATCGTGTAATGCTAATTGCAGTCATTGTTTTAATAAGAATATTCGTAATGAGGGACACATGTCTTTTGATATTGCAAAAAATCTGTTTGCCTATTTAAAGGAAAACAATGTTTGCAAATTAAAAATGATGGGAGGAGAGCCTACACCTTCTCCTTTTTTATTTAAATATAAATATAAATATATAAAACATGAATTTAAATAGATATATTCTTTTTGTAGTATTAAATTTTGTGTGTATTCTTTCCTGCACAAATGTAGTGGTCAATGAAAACGATATGCAAGGAAAATTCAAAGCGACTTATACATTAAAGAAAAATAATGAGGGAGGAAAGAAATTTGTATTAGACAGTGAAAGCGTACAGCGTAATCGTTGTGTACAACTGTTTGAAGATGTTTCTAATGATTCCGTTTATTTCACCTTTCTAAATACTTATAATTATTCGATTTATTTTTATGATTTTAAGACCGGAGATTTTTTAAGAAAAATCAAAATTGAGAAGGAGGGTCCCAATGGAGTGAACCCATACGTTATTGATGGTTATTACATTGCCTCGTGCGACAGTATATATTTTTATTCACATCGTAACCATTCCCTGTACCTGTTGAATCATAAAGGGGAAAAACGGCACACGATAAATTATATGACTAAATTTGATAATATGAAGTCATGGAAGGAGAAAGATTTTCAAAAAAATTTTGTTCCTCCAATGGTTCAATTATCAACAGGAAAACCGATGTATAAAATAAACGGCATAATCTATTTATGTGGAGAAATGACGGAAGAACTTGGAAACGTTGACAGTATTAATCAGTTACTTTTGACGACAATTGATACACAGAATGACGATTCGATAGCGTTTCATCTTGGATACCCGAAATCTTATAGAGAGGGTAATTGGGGGGAGAATTATTTCAGAGAAGTTTTCTGGTGTATGAACCCTGCAAACAAATCCTTTGTTGTCAGTTTTCCCAACGACCATTATATTTATCAGACCGACTTGAAACAGGTTAATAAAATTTATGCGGGAAGTATGTATGCCGGTGATATAAAATCACTTGATTCCCCAACGTTTATTCAATCCAAGAGCAGACGGCTGTCGCATTATTTTGAAAATTACTCTTATAATACTGTCATATACGACAAGTACCGCAATGTTTATTATCGTATGGTAGAACATCCATGGAAAGATTATGATACATCTAAGGATTGGAGGCCCTGGTTGAAACAGGTATCCATCATTATTTTAGATGAAAACTTTAATTTGATGGGAGAAACTTTGTTAGACATGGAATACCGTTTTGTTGCCTTAAAGTTTATGGTAAGTGAAGATGGACTTTTGCTATATAAGCAGACAGATAATGACGATGAATGGGTATATGATTTGTTTACACTAACAAAATTATGAAGCAACATTTTATTTTTATCCTTTTTATTGGATTTATGATGCTTCATTTTTCTTGTGAAAAGAATGACTATGCCTCATTTCTTATAATGAAGGCACAAGAAAAATTTTCTAATGAAATAAAACAATTAAAAGCTATTGTGATTCTGCCTAATCAAGGATGCAATGGTTGTATAACC
>JAIROC010000332.1 GCA_031257735.1 Bacteroidales bacterium
ATCAGGATTGATACGATTAGAAAGAAAAATATATACCAAATCATACTGAGGGTCTATCCAAATAAATGTCCCCGTAAAACCACTATGCCCATAACTTAAAGGAGAAGCATATTTACTGCATGGACTGTTTTGATTTCCACGTGCAGGTTTGTCAAAACCAAGTCCACGTCTGCAATCACCCTGCTGAAAATAATAGGAAGTGAACAAATGAACCGTTTTCTTTGATAAATAAGTTTTATCGTTATATATCCCTTTATTTAATAACATTTTGCCAATGGCAAACAAATCATTTGCCGTGGAAAATAATCCTGCATGTCCCGATACACCTCCCAACATGGCAGCGCCCTGATCATGAACATATCCCTGTATTAATGTCTTCCGAAATAAAGTATCATTTTCCGTAGGTGGAATATCAGTCAATTCAAAACGTTCCAATGGATTGAATAAAATATGCGTCAATCCCATCGGACGATAAAATTTGTCTTCAACATATACATCAAGCGTCTTCCCCGTAAGCGTTTCTACCAAATCCGCCAAAAGATAAAATCCTAAATCACTGTATAAATAATGATTGCTATTTTTACGCTTATCGGCAATAATCAAGTTTATCACAGTATCTCTGTAGGAATTTTTAATATATAAATCTTTGCATACCTGCGTTTGAAAATCTCCCACCTTAACCGAACTGTATATGTCAGGATTTAAAGTCTGAATGTCAGTTAATGTTCTTTTATAAAAAGGTATCCATGCCTGTAATCCAGCAGTATGCGTCATGATGTTTGCAATGGTAATATGTTCTTTATCGGTATTTTTCAGATAAGGAAGATAGTCGGATAATTTATCTTTTATATCAATTTTTTCTTCATCGTATAATTTCATTATGGCAAGTGTTGTTGCCGCAATTTTGGTAATCGAAGCAAGGTCATAAATTGTTTTCTCACTCACGGGAATACTGTCCGAATAAGTATATGTTCCAAATGATTTATTGTATATAATCCTATCTTTCTGCGCTATCAAAATTCTGCATCCGGGATAGGCATGTTGCCGAATGCCATTCATTGCTATTTCATCAATCTCCGAAAGAAAAATATTGTCCTCCTCTAACAGCGTATTTTTAACTTTTAATTGAATACCTGTATTTACAGAATAGTTGTTCAGATTAACAGGCAGTTTTCCTACAGAAGGAATTATGCCGCAAATAATTTTGCCAACAGCTTCTTCTGCTATATCTACCTGATGATAAGCAAGAATAATCGAAGCAAATTTTTCAGTAAAAGGAATGTAATTGAGACAATATGGATTATTCATTATCACCAATATTATTTTTTTTTCCATCTTGGTAAGAGTGTCAAGAAAATCAATCGTTTTTTGCGACAGTCCATACTGTTTTCTTGCATATTGAGAAGTATTGTGTAAACTTATTATCACACAATCGGCATCTTTAATTCCATTAAAAAAGACAGTGTTATCAGCTGTAAAACTTTCGACAGACTGAAAGGATGTAACAGGAATATATTCATTCATTTTCGATTGGAGAGTTGTAACCTTCGAACTGTCCCCGCGAAGATGGACGACCTTTTTCCCAGCCAAATGAGATAAGGGAAGAATATCATTTTCGTTTTGCAAAACAGTGATGGAATGTTGTGTCAAAGTAGTATATATTTCTTTGGCTTGAAACGAATTAATATCATGTAGAAGACCTTCTATCAAAACAGGAGAAGCATTTGGAAGGACATATTTTTCTTTCATCTTTAATACTTTCAAACATTTTCTATCAATATCAGCTACAGATAAACGACCCTGTAGAACCGCTTCCTTTATCTTGGAAATAACAATACTTAAATCACCCGGTAAAAGTAATACATCACAGCCAGCCATTAAAGTACGCACTTCTAATTCACCTGTTTCATACAAATCGGCAATACCTTTCATTTCTAAACCATCCGTGAATATTAATCCTCCAAAAGACATATCCCCCTGCAATAATTCAGTTGTTATTTTGAAAGAAGTTGTAGCGATAGAATTTTCTTCTTCATCCAAAGCAGGAACATGCAAATGTCCTATCATCAAGGCATCAACACCCTGTTTAATTAATTTTCGGAAAGGATACAGTTCAATATTTTTCAATCTGTGAACATCCTGATTGATGACAGGTGTTTTATAATGAGAATCTGTTTCCGTATCACCGTGTCCCGGAAAATGTTTTCCACAAGCCATAACACCATTATTCTGCATTCCTTTCATGTAAGCAATTCCGCATTGGGCGACAAGTTGCGGATTTGATCCAAATGACCGACTTCCAATAACAGGATTTTTAGCATTGACATTAACATCAATACAAGGAGCAAAATTGACATGTATCCCTATTCGTTTACATTGTGCCGCAATTTCCCATCCCATTCTGTAGATGTAAAAGAAATCACGACTTGCCCCTAATGCCATCTGACGTGGAAATAAAGCAATACTGTCCAAACGCATAGATAAACCCCATTCCCCGTCAATGCCAATCATCATGGGATAGTTACTTATGGCTTGCATACGGTTTGTAAGTTCCGCCTGACGAACAGGATCTCCTTGAAAAAAACAAGCGCCCCCTAACTGATATTGTCCTATCTGCTCCAAAATAGTCCTGTTATATGCTTCGTCTTTGTTAGAATGAACACGTATCATGATCAACTGCGCAATCTTCTCCTCCAACGAAAGCGTCCTTAATAAGCTATCCGCCCATGACACCTTATTAAAATCATCTCCATGATTATCAGGAAAAATTATTGCCCCCCCAAGAAATAATAAACCAATAAATAAAATTAAAACTTTCCTCAAAATATGTCTTACCATAAAAACTGTGTACTATTCATTAATATGTAATTGCAAAGGAAAACAAATTCCCAATGAAAATAATAGATATCTCATCTTATTTTTAAACAAAGAAATGTTAGCTTTCATTAATTGAAAATTGAAAATTGAAAATTGAAAATTGAAAATGAGCTGACGCATGATGATGTCCGACTAACGGCGTCATTGCGAGCGCAGCGAAGCAATCCCCTGCCCTAAAACGCGTTGTCGGCAGGGGATTAGCTCCGCTGCTCTTACGGGTGCGGGTCAAGCCCGCAATGACGCCGTTGTTTGGACGGGTCATTCCCGTTGTAGAGACGGTGCGTGCACCGTCTCCTCGTCAGCAGGAAAAAGAATAAATAATGTTTTTGATTACGTCAGAGGAGACGGTGCACGCACCGTCTCTACAACGGCAGTAGGTTGCATTACCCCGACAACGCGTTTTATGGCAGGGGATTAGCTTCGCTGCTCTCCGCTTCGCTTCGGGTGCGGGTCAAGCCCGCAATGACGTGCTGATTAAGCGTTTTCTTGCGGCCTGTCTCGTCCTGAAAAAAGTTGACAGATTATTACTAAATTTTTACTACTCATTTTTACAAATTCCATATTCATTATTTTGTTCCTTTTTTCTCCTTCACCATTTTCACGGGAACAGTG